>DATJHX010000182.1:0-7680 GCA_035493655.1 Nitrosospira sp. | reverse complement strand
CCGCACCGCACCGGAGAGATCCGTACAAATAACAATCCAGCAGAACACGTCGAGCATCATTAAAGAATATGAAGCGTTCTGCCTCTGAACCACAGACCCGAGATTGGGTAGCGTTTCCCGCAGAACTACAGCCTTTCTAATAAAACCACGTGGAAATCCGACCCGTGCAGCTGGAGAATTGTCAGAGCCGCACGTGTCTTGAATTGCTTGAAGGGATGAACTAGCAGTGGATACGAAGTGCGATAAGTCTTCGTTGAAACAGTCATTTTCCATTACCCAACATGATGCCTGCTGCTCAACCGTAACCCGGGCGTAACCCGAAGAAGTACGCCTCAATGCCTCGTGCTTCGTAAGTAATTGACATTTATGGTGCCGACACCAAGAGTCGAACTCGGGACCTTCTGATTACAAATCAGCTGCTCTACCAACTGAGCTATGCCGGCACGGGTGCAATTATAGAGACTGGGGGCCGCGGGAGCAAACCTGTAGAAGGGTGCGCTGACTAACAAATCGCAATTATTTAACGATCTGAAAGCGACGTTTATCGCTGCCTTGGGAATGTCGTGACCCCTGAGATGAGTGCCGCCTGGAAGAACCTTCAGCACCGGCTTCAGCTTGGGCTGTATTGCCATTGCCTTCCGCCGGGAAAAGGATACCTTGCGAAATTTCCTTGGCAAATATCCCCTGGACTGCATTAACAGGTACGGAAATCTCGCGCGAGACGCCATTAAACCGGGCGGAGAATTGAATCACATCATTCCCGAGGGTGAGGTGGTGCGCCGCATCATCGCTGATGTTAAGGATGATTTCACCGTTCTTTACGAACTCATCCGGAACACGTGTTTGATCATCCACTTTCACCGATAAGTAAGGAGTATAGCCGCTGTCGGAGCACCAGTCATAAATGGCGCGAATCAGATACGGCCTGGTGGAGAGTTCTTTCATTTGCGCATCGCTTTCTCGGAAGCTGTCAATGCATCGATAAACGCGGGCCTGCTGAACAGCCGTTCGGCAAACTTCAACAGGGGCGCCGCCTGTTTGGGTAGCTGAATGCCATAGTGATCCAATCGCCACAGCAGTGGCGCTATGGATACGTCGAGCATGGAAAATTCCTCGCCCAGCATATATTTCTGCTTGGCGAATACAGGTGCAATCACCGTCAGATTGTCCCGGATCATGGCGCGCGCCTTATCCGCCACTTTCTGGTTACCTTCCTCCACCGCATCGATGTGACAGAAAAGCTCCTGCTCAAAGCGATGAAGGAATAGCCGAGCGCGAGCTCGCATAACGGGGTCAGCGGGCATGAGTTGCGGATGTGGAAAACGATCATCAATATACTCATTGATGATGTTGGATTCGTACAAAATAAGGTCGCGTTCCACCAGCACCGGCACCCGGCTATAAGGTGTCATCACTGCCAGATCTTCCGGTTTATTGTGCAAATCCACGTCAATAATCTGGAAGTCCATACCCTTCTCGTACAGCACGATACGGCAGCGATGGCTGAACGGACAGGTAGTGGCTGAGTAAAGCGTCATCATAATGAATTGCTTCCCGGCATATTTGGAGCCAAAACTTTCGACCGATGAGGATTAATCAATGGATGTCCTTCCAGTATTCCTGTTTCAGGGCATAGGCCAGCGCCAGCATAACGAACAGGAAGAGCATCACAATCATTCCGATGTGGACACGTTTTGTGGCTGCGGGTTCACCCAGATAGACCAGGTAGTTCACCAGATCGGCAACATACGCGTCGTATTCCGTTTTCGAGAGCATTCCGGGCTTATCCAGCTTCAATTCGCTAACCTCATGCTTGCCCCCGTGGCCGTCGTCAACCGTTTTTGTCACAAGCGACTGTTCACCCTGCAACTGGTAGAGTACATGGGGCATGGCGGCTTTATCAAACACCAGGTTGTTCCAGCCGGTTGCGGTGGATTCGTCCCGATAAAACTTGCGGAGGTAGGTATAAAGCCAGTCGGGGCCGCGAGAGCGGGCAATTACCGATAGATCAGGCGGGGCCACGCCGAACCATTGTTTAGCCTCCTTTTTTTTCATGGCCACGGTCATAAGTTCTCCCGCCTTCTGACCTGTAAATATCAGGTTATCGCTGATTTGGTTTTCGGTAAGCCCCAGATCCCGCAACCGGTTGTAGCGCATGTACTCGGCACTATGGCACGACAGGCAATAGTTGACAAAAGTGTGGGCCCCCCGTTGCAAAGAAAGCTTGTCTTCCATACGGATAGGTGCGCGATCCAGTTTGACTTCAGACCCGCTCGCGAACACGGCAAGCGGAACCAGACATAAAACAAATAAAAAATACGTTATTTTTTTCATCCCGTTACTCTTTTTGGTTCAGGCTTTGTTTTATCTATCTTGCTGTACCACGGCATAAGAATGAAAAACGCGAAATAAATGACCGTGAATATCTGCGCGAGTAACGTATACAGGGGCGTGGGGGATTTTGTTCCGAGCCATCCCAGTACAAGGACGCTTATGACAAAGAGTGTAAGGGCGATCTTGAAGTAGGGTCCCTTGTAGCGAATGGACTTTACGGGGCTGCGATCCAGCCAGGGCAGGAGGGCGAAGATTGCGACCGAACCGCCCATCAACACGATGCCCCAGAGTTTTGCATCGATCCAGAGAAAGTTGACAGTGACCGCCCGCAGCATCGAGTAATAGGGGGTGAAATACCAAACGGGGGCGATGTGATCGGGAGTCTGCAACGTGTTGGCAGGAATGAAGTTATTATATTCGAGGAAGTAGCCACCCATTTCAGGCATGAAAAATATGATGCCGCAGAAGACGATCAGAAATCCCACCACCCCGACAATATCCTTCACGCTGTAATAGGGGTGGAAGGGAATGCCATCCACTGGAATGTGGGTTACCGGATCCTTGTTCGCCTTGATTTCGATACCATCCGGATTGTTCGAGCCGACTTCATGCAGTGCCACGATATGAATGAATACCAGGGTTACGAGCAGGACTGGAAGGGTTACGACGTGATACGCAAAAAAACGGTTGAGCGCGGCGTCGGACAGCATGAAGTCGCCCAAGATCCAGTTCGAGAGGGTCTGCCCGATCACCGGGATGGCGCCGATCATGCTGATAATCACCTGGGCGCCCCAGTAGGACATCTGGCCCCACGGCAGAATGTAACCGGTAAACGCCAGCATCATCAGGACAAAGAAGATACCCATGCCGATGAGCCAGAGAAGTTCGCGCGGCTTGCGATAAGAGCCGTACATCATCCCCCGGAACATGTGCAGATACACCACCACGAAAAACATGGACGCGCCAGTCGAGTGCATATAGCGGATCAGCCAGCCGAAATCCACGTCCCGCATGATGTATTCGACCGACGCGAAGGCCATGCTGGCGTCGGGCTTGTAATTCATGGTGAGGAAAATACCCGTGAGAAGCTGATTCACCAGCACGAGCATTGCAAGCGAACCGAAGTAGTACCAGAAATTGAAGTTCTTGGGCGCGTAATACTCGGCAAGATGATACCTCCAGGTTTCCGTCAACGGAAAACGGGTATCTATCCATTCCATCATCGATGCCAGTCGCTTGCCCATTTATGCGGACTCCTTACGATCAGATCCAATCAACAGTTGGGTATCACTTAAATACATATGGGGCGGAACGACCAGATTGGTCGGTGCCGGCACGCTCTTGTAAACGCGACCCGCGAGGTCGAACTTGGAGCCATGACAGGGGCAGAAAAAACCTCCCAGCCAATCAGGGCCGAGGTCTGCTGGAGCAATGTCTTTTCGATATACGGGAGAACATCCAAGGTGCGTGCAAACACCTTCGACCACAAGAATCGGGGGTTTGATCGAACGTGTCTCATTCTGGCAATATGCCGGCTGCTGCGGTTTTTCCGATTTCGGATCGGCAACCTGGCTGTCCAGTTTTTTGAGATTGCCCAGCATTTCGGGTGTCCGGTCCAACACCCATACCACCTTGCCACGCCATTCCACCAGAAGCAGCATGCCGGGCTCGATCTTGCTTATGTCAACCTCAACTGGCGCTCCCGCGGCTTTCGCGCGTTCACTGGGCATCATGCTCAGTACGAATGGTGTCGCGACCGCTGCGCTCGCAATTCCGCCCGCTATGGAAGTTGCGGCAATGAGGAAGCGTCTTCTGCCGCTCATTTCTTGTTTTTTATCAATATCTGCCATATTTTGCAGTTCCGTTTTTCACGTCGCGTTTTTCACTTCGGTTCCCATTTTCGGGGCCTAAAAAACTTAACCATTTTAACATAGCAAGTATTGGAAAATAAACATCCCCTATTAAAACTTATTGATAGAACGGCGAAAATCGGTACAAGGTGACCCCGGGTCAAACGACTGGGGACAATATCCGGTTTACTCCCATGCGCATCGGGATAGAATAAAGGTATGTCCGAGTCTAATGAAATCGGATTCAAGCGGGATTCTCGGGATTCTCCGGCATGAAGAAAACCATCGTCAATTGTCCGCAGTGTGGCAAGGTCGTTGTCTGGGAGACCGGCAATCACTATCGCCCGTTTTGTTCCGAGCGCTGCAAGCTGATCGATTTGGGACAGTGGGCTGCGGAATCCTATCGTATCCCCGAAAACGAAAAGCACGAAGAGGGGCCCGGCAAAGAAAAGAAAGACGAATAAAACTGGAAAAAAGAAAACGTTGCAACGGCTGGGTATCGGGCCGGTTGCTCCCTCAAGAGTCAGTCAAGCCCAAATACCCCGGATCATGGCGATTCCGTGACCACCATGTTCCCACGCTGTAGTCAGGTCTTCGAATCGCAGACCGCCCAGTGCGAATACAGGAATTGCGCAATTCTGCGTGAGCAAATCGAATTTCCGCCATCCCAGTGTCGAAGATCCAGGATGACTCAACGTCGGTAATACCGGCCCCAGCGCGGCGAAGTCCAGGTTCAACTGCTCTGCTCGAAATAGTTCCTCCTGGTTGTGGCAGGATGCTCCACACCTATCAACAGCCGGGCGCGCCGAAAGATTCATCAATTGAGCAGAAGGAAGATGCAGACCGTCCGCGCCTATTTCGTGACAAAAGTCAGAGCAAAAGTCGGGGAAGGTAGCGCCGCCGCTGCCGCAATTTATCAGTACCATGGCTCCATGATGATGCGCAAGGTCAACTATTTCCCGGCCGAATTCACGCAATGCGCGCTGCTCCATGCCTTTCTCCCGTATCTGCAGCAATCGTATTCCCGCCTGCAGTGCGCATTCGACCCGGGCCAGCGAGCGCTTCGCTCCTATTTCCATGGCATTAGTTATTGCATAAACCGGCGGCAATCCAAGGGCGCCCAATACCGGCTCGTTTGCCGGAAGCATCGGTTCAACTTCGACGTTGTTTGCAAATTGCCATGACAATTCCTGGCCTTCATAGGGTTGGGGTTCGCCCTGCCATTTCACCACACGAAAAAAGCAGAGGCGCACAGTAGCGTGGGGATAACTGAACGTGCGAGTGATCCAGCGGTAGGCATGTTCAACGGTTATACCCAATTCTTCCATCAATTCACGACTGAGGGCATGCAATAGCGGCTCGCCGGGCTTCACCTTTCCGCCGGGAAATTCCCAGTATCCTGCGTACGGCTTGCCTTCGGGCCGGCTCGCCAGGAGAAACGCGCCATCAACGCGGGTAATGATGGCGACTGCGACTTCAACAATGGGAGCGACGGCTTCAATAGCGGGAGGATGTTGAGGCATGGGTGATAATCAAACCGAATCAAACCTGACGCGCTTCCTTCTCCCCGGCTTCTTCCTTTCCGGTTTCCTCCTCAGTTTCCTTTTTTCCCGCCCAGTCACGGGCAAACTGCCATGCTACCCGGCCACTTCGCGAGCCGCGCCCCAACGTCCATCGCAGGGCCGCTTCGCGTATTGCCGGTGTCATCTGCACCACGCCGAAGTAGGTGAGCCATTGACGCACGGCGTCGAGGTATTGGTCTTGATCGAAGGGGTAGAAAGATACCCATAGCCCGAAACGCTCTGATAGCGAAATTTTTTCTTCGACCGCTTCGCTCGGATGAATCTCATCGCCAACATGGCGGGTGTCGCGGTTGTCCTGCATGAATTCGGGCATCAGGTGGCGGCGGTTGGAAGTGGCATAGATCAGGACATTCTCTGAAGCGGTGGCAATGGACCCATCCAGTACGACCTTTAGTGTTTTGTAACCGGCCTCGCCAGATTCGAAAGAGAGATCGTCGCAATAGAGAATGAAGCGCTCGGGGCGTTGGAAGATTTGCTCGACGATATCGTGAAGATCGGTGAGATCATGTTTTTCCACCTCGATCAGGCGCAATCCTGACGCTGCATATTTGGTGAGCATTGCTTTGACCAGCGATGACTTGCCCGTGCCGCGGGCTCCGGTGAGGAGCACATTATTGGCGGGATGCCCATGCACAAACTGACGCGTATTTTGATCTATGAGTCCTTTTTGGACATCGATTCCTTGCAACGCATCAAGCGTAATATGATGTGTATGTGCGACGGGCTGGATGAAACCTGTCCTGCCGCCCGATGTATATCCGTCTTTTCGCCAGCGGAACGCTACGGCGGAGTCCCAGTCGGTCCGGGGCTGCCGGGCCGGCAGCAGTTCGCCGAGGCGCGACAGCAGCGTTTCGGCCCGTGTATATAGCTTGTTCCAATCGTTCATTGATATTTACAGCCGCTGATTGTTGCAAGTGTAAGGCGAGCGCCGGGAAAGATAGAAAATTGTCATGCTATTTTCAGGGCATGAGCCGTGGTTATTTATGTGTGCTAACGCACTGAACCGCTCAGCTAAAGGAGTGATGATTAATGTGGTACGTCAAACGTATGCAAGGAGCGGGGTACCGGATTTCATATCGTAATGGATTGCTCGCGCGATTGCCAATACAAGATAAAAAATGAATTCTGTGGATGAGTTACTGCATCGGCAAGCGTACGCGTCCAGATACTTGCTAAATCAAGCACAACATTGAGGAGATAAACCATGAACAACATGCCTAGTAAAAAGTCACTTATGTCTCTCGCCCTGGGTTCCGCGTTTGCCGCTACGCTTGGCGCCACATCAGCCGTGTCCGCAGGGGATAATCCATTTGCCGCGCAATCCCTGGATAAAGGTTACATGCTGGCGCAAGGATATGAAAAGTCGGATGACTACGGGAGCAAGAGGGATGACTACGGGAGCAAGACAGATGATTATGGCGAGAAAAAAGGCTACGGCAAGTCCGGCGAGGGGCGATGTGGAATGTCCATGGCGGATACCGATAAGGACGGCCGCGTCAGCAGGGACGAACACGCGCGCCACTGCGAGATAATGTTCGACAAGATGGATACCAATAAGGACGGATATATCGATAAGGATGAAGCCGCCAAAATGAGAAAGATGCATGGTCATCGCCATGGGCATAGAGGATATGGCGAGCGGTCCAGTGATAGCGGCGATCGTTCAGGCTACGGCGAAGAGCGCTCAGGCTATGGCGGTGGTCGTTCCGGCTATGATAAATCGGTGCGCGGTTACAGCGAATATGGCGAGCGCGCGGGCGACTATCAGTTGCCACATATGAAACCCATGGGAGATTAATACACCATAAGGGTTTAAAGCCCTCAGTTCGACCATTAAACGGCCAGTTGCGCGCACAAAGAGGTGCGCGCAACCACTTGGATCAACTGCGGTAGCTTGCGTTGATTTTGACGTA
>DATJHX010000181.1:0-6663 GCA_035493655.1 Nitrosospira sp. | reverse complement strand
GCTTCGGGGCGCATTGCGCCGTATGTATTGCCTCCATTAAGCTCAAGTCAGAAATCATTACCGACGGTTCGTCAACAATACATTCTCTTATGTCAAACGGATCATTAAAGTCCGCTGATCAGTTCATGCGGTGCGATGCGTTTCACTTATTGCACCCTACAAGTCTGAGCTCTTCGCGCCCTGAAGCATCGGGCGAGGGACCGTCTAGGGTAGCTGCTGATCAATCACAACATTGATTCCCGATGCGCCGATTCTGACCGGTTGACTGAGGCCTTGAAGATCACCGCTCTGCGGCATTGGGGATCCCGATTTTGAAACCCGGGCGCCTACGATGACTTCATCGGGGAACGAAGATAGTTGAACACCGGACCTGGCCATCGAATCGTTCAAGGAAAAGTTTGCGGGCAAATCCTTGACCTGGAGGCGCAGGGTGGCCAGCGGCGCCCTTGGTCCTGTTTTAGCCCTGGCAAAGACATAGAGGCTGTCATTCGGAGAGACTTTGCCAGCCAGGGCAGGGCTTAACGTTACCTTGCCGGACAGTGTGCCTGAGGTAGCCGCGCCGGCCGCAGCCGCTGATCCAGGCTTGTTTTCAGCAGGCGGAATCTGGCCGCCCGATGGCTGATCAGGCGCTCTGGCAACCGTACTGCCTTTACCGGATGCCAGGGATTTAGCCTCCGCGATGCTGTTCCTTACCGACTCCGCCAATTCGGTTTCCGTCGGAGGGACAAGCACCAATAATCTTTCCCAATATGCGGCGGCGTCCTTGTATCTTCTTCGCTCGAACTCGGCCGTTCCCGCCAATGCGAGCGCCTTGGGGTTTTGCGGATCGAGACGCAGCGCCTTATTGATCAGCTCAAGTGGTTTTCCGATCAAGCTGCCATTGTTCGTCATCGCCACGATGTCGGCATAATCAGTGATAACTTCGGGATTTTCAGGAGCCAGGGCCAGTACTTTTTCGTAGACTTCCTTCGCCTCGCTGAAACGCTGCATCATGGCGTAGGTTCGTCCCAGCATGAGCCAGCCTTCCATGTCATCGGGCTGATTTTTCAGCCGCGCTATAAGATTTTCAAGTACTGACGAAAAATCGGGGTGGCCTCCTTCCGCCGACATGGGCGCCTGCTCTCCCACTGCCATCGAGGGCTGCGGCAGCAGCGCTTTTGTGTTGCCCAGCCAGAGATAAAGGGAAACCGCTAATACCGGTACCGCAAGAGTCGTTAATGTTATGGTTGCGATATTACTTTTGCCGCTCATTGTTGCAGCCGACATTGCGGGAGATGCGGCAGGCGCGGTTTCTCCAGCGGGAATGTCCTGCAGCATCCGCTGCTGCAGTTCCCGCTTGCTCTGTTCATACTGCTCGCGAGTCAGAATGTCGCTGCGCAAGTCGCTATCGAGTTCCGCAAGCTGATCCCGATAGATGTTCACATTGGTAGCGTCACGCGCCACGCCGGTCTGGCGTTCTCTTTTGCTCCATAACGTGGGAAGAACAAATAGTAAAGCACCGACAATGAATATGCCGGCCACAACCCAGAATACTGTCATGCGTTATTACCTTTGCCTTCCTTTAGCAGGGCTTCAGCTTGCTTGAGCTGTTGTTCGCTCAGGACAGGTTCTTCTATCCGCTTGCGGCGGCGCTTGAGGTAGACGACCAGTACCACGGCTCCGGCGAGAAGAAGGATAAATGGACCAAACCATAAGAACATGGTGGTGGACTTGACCGGCGGACGATAAAGCACGAAATCGCCATAACGCGCCACGAGGAAATCTATAATCTCTTTGTCGCTTTTGTTGGCGCTTATTTGTTCGCGGATTTCGCGCCGCAAATCATTGGCAAAATCCGCTCGCGACGCTGCGATCGTCTCATTCTGGCATACGAGACACCGTAACTCCTCGGACAATGCAATCATGCGTTGCTCGATTTCGGGGTTCTCGGCAACCGGCACCGCCTCCTTGGCCCAGGAAACGGGTAACAAAAAGGGCAACGAAAGAGGCGCCAAAAGCATCAAAGCCAGCAATAATCCAAATTTTTTCATGCTGAAAGAATGCATCGAATACGGTTAGTGTGAGCTGTGACGTGAATTGGAGTTACGGCAAGACTTGAACAAAAAGTACGGGGCTCATCCTTGCAGTTCTTTCACCAGCGGCAAAATTTTCGTCTGTAGCGCATCCACTGTTACAGGGCCGATTTGCTTGTATCGGATAACTCCGTTCTTGTCGATAACATAAGTCTCAGGAACGCCATACACGCCATAATCTATCCCTGTCCTGCCTTCGGGGTCGACAATACTGATTGTGTACGGGTCTCCGAACTGCTTCAGCCATCGTAAGGCATCGTCACGCTGATCCTTGTAATTGAGGCCATAGACCGGAACGATACCGGATTTTGCTAATTCGACCAGCAACGGATGCTCTTCGCGACAGGAAACGCACCATGAGGCCCATACGTTGAGTAACCACACCTTGCCCAGATTGTCCCTGGACGTCAGCGTTTTTTCCGACTCGTGCAATTGCTGCAACTGGAATTCTGGAGCAGGTTTTCCAATCAGCGGGGAAGGAACCTGCCTCGGGTTAAGGCCCAGGCCGACAACCAGAAAACCGACAAGAACGACAAAAGCAGCCAGCGGGAGCAGAAACCTCGTCATGCCTTCTTGCTCCTGGCGATGAGAGGCGCCGCCGGGGCCTTGCCGGGTTTGACGGCAATTTTCTTATCTTCGACGGGTTCAGGCTCACGCTGTTTCCGGGAGGAGAGGCGGTAGCGCCGGTCGGTTACGGCGAGGAAGCCTCCAAATGCCATCAGCATACACCCGAACCAGATCCAGTCCACGAACGGCTTATGATAGACCCGAACTATCCATGCTCCATTTTCCAATGGCTCGCCTAAAGCGACGTAGAGGTCGCGCAAAAGGCCGGTATCGATCGCGGCTTCGGTCATGGCCATTCCGGAAGCATTATAAGTACGCTTTTCCGGTTCGAGAACATTGACTTTTTCCCCATTTCGCAGCACGTCCACATTGCCGATATCCGCCATGTAATTGGGCCCCGGCGCCTTTGTCGCGCCGTTGAAGCGGAATGTATAGCCGCCTATGGCGACGGTATCGCCGATTTCCATACGCACGTCTTTTTCGGTTTCATAACCCCCTACCAGGGTCACACCAATAATGAACACCGCTATACCCAGGTGAGCGGCATGCATACCGTAATAGCTGCGTGATTGGGCAGCCAGTTTTGCGAACAAGCCTTTCTGGCCGCTGCTATGCAGGCGATGAATCAGGCTGACAATGATGCTGGCGATGACCCAGAAGGCCAGGAGCAGACCGAAGCTCACGAATGGTTTCCATTCGCCCATGACGAACGGCATCAACAGGGCGGTTATCAGGCTCACAGCGAATGCCCAGCGCAGGCGTACTGCCAGTTCAGGCAGGCTTGCCTGTTTCCAGCGCGCAAGGGGACCCAGGCCTATCAGAAAAACCGCAGGCGTCATCAACGGCACAAATACGGCCTCAAAGTAGGGCGGGCCCACCGATATTTTTCCGAGCGAAAGCGCGTCCATGAACAGCGGGTAAAGAGTACCCAGCAGAACACTGCCCGCCGCTACCATCATCAGCAGATTGTTGGCTAGCAGCATGGACTCTCTCGATACCAGTTCAAACTTGCCGCCCAATCCGATCTTGGGCGCGCGCCATGCAAAAAGCAGCAGCGAGCCTCCGACGATGACTACGAGGAAGGTCAGGATGAAAATGCCGCGCTTGGGATCGGTGGCGAAAGCGTGGACCGATGTCAAAACCCCGGAGCGAACCAGGAATGTGCCGAGCAGGCTGAGCGAAAATGCGCATATTGCCAGCAGCACTGTCCAGCTCTTGAAGCTGCCGCGTTTCTCGGTCACGGCGAGGGAGTGAACCAGGGCTGTTCCAACCAGCCATGGCATGAATGATGCATTTTCCACCGGATCCCAGAACCACCAGCCGCCCCAGCCCAGCTCGTAATAGGCCCACCAGCTTCCCATCATGATTCCAATTGTGAGAAACAGCCATGCGACGGTTGTCCATGGGCGTGACCAGCGTGCCCAGGTGGCATCCATTTGCCCGCTGAGCAGTGCGGAAATGGCAAAAGCGAATGCGACGGAAAAGCCCACGTAACCCATATAGAGCATGGGTGGGTGGCATACCATGCCCGGATCCTGCAGCAGCGGGTTCAGGTCGCTTCCTTCCATAGCGCCCGGCAGCATTCGCTCAAACGGGTTGGAAGTGAAAAGCATGAATATCAGAAAGCCTACGCTCACCAGCCCCATGACACCCAGCACACGCGCCACCATGTCGTTTGGCAGATGACGGCTAAATATGCTGACCGCGACCGACCAGGTTGCCAGCATCATCGTCCATAGCAGCAGCGAACCCTCGTGAGAACCCCAGGTTGCGGCGAAACGATATTGCAGCGGCAATTTCGAGTTCGAGTTCTGAACAACATTGATCACCGAGAAATCGCTGGTGACAAATGAATAGGCAAGACAGAAGAAAGCGATGGCGACAAATACGAACTGCCCCTGGACTACCGGGCGGGCCAGCGCCATCCAGGAGGGAATGCCGCGTGCGGCTCCGATAATGGGGAGGGTGCCTTGTATAAGTGCCAGCAGCAACGCAAGGATCAGAGCGAAATTACCAAGTTCTGGGATCATGGTCGGGAGCTATGGATAGAGAAATGGAAAAGAAGGAAAGGGACTTTCAGGATCAGGGTTTGAGTTTAAAGGATCTGCCTGATCCCCCGGTTCTTTCAGGCCCGCGCACTATTTGCCGCACTGTTGTTACTGCACCAGTACCGTTTTACGCGCCTTGTCCGCCTGGTCGAGAGCGGTAGCCGCTTCAGGAGGCATGTAATTCTCGTCGTGTTTTGCGAGCACCTCGTCCGCACGGAAAACACCATCCGTAGCGAGTTTTCCTTGAGCCACCACCCCCTTGCCCTCCTTGAACAGGTCGGGAAGAATGCCCTTATACATTACCGGAATGACTTTGGCGGTGTCCGTTACCACAAACTTTACCGTTACCCCGTCACTTTGGCGCTTGACGCTGCCTTCTTCCACCAGACCACCGATCCTGAAGCTCCTGCCCAGGGGCGCTTCATTGTTGGCCACCTGGGTGGGACTGAAGAAGAATACCAGATTACTTTGGAAGGCATTCAAAACCAGTATGGAAGCAACACCCAGGGCGGTAACACTCGAAGCGATGATAGCCAGTTTTTTATGACGCGGTTTCATTTCTCTTCTCTTGTTTGGTTGACTGGTGAATCAGACTGAGATGCTTGAGCAAAGTTCGCTTACGGTTGGAAACCAGAATGATTTCGCCGGCAATGCATATAAGGAACACGGCGTAAGAACCCCATACGTAAAGACCATAGCCGCCCATGTCCAGAAAATCGGACAAACCCGCCCAGCTCATTGGGTCGCCCCCTGCAATTCGCCCACCCAGGCGGTATGCCGCTCGCGTTCCAGAATAATGGCGCGCGTGCGTATCAACACCATGGCGATTGCATACATCCAGCATGCCAGGGACATGATCAGCATGCCGGTCAGCATGGTGCTTGCCATTTTCGGCGACTGAGTCAGGCTGACGGAGGCTCCCTGGTGCAACGTATTCCACCATTTCACGGAGAAATAGATGATGGGAACGTTAACCACTCCCACCAGGGCAATCATTGCACCGGCCTTGTCGGCGCGGCGAGGGTCGTCTATTGCGGCCTGCAATGACATGAATCCAATGTAGAGGAACAACAGGATCAATTCGGAGGTGAGGCGCGCATCCCACACCCACCAGGTTCCCCACATGGGTTTGCCCCACAGTGCGCCTGTCCATAAGGCGAGGAAAGTAAACAATGCTCCTGTCGGAGCGATGGCCGTCGCTACCATGGAGGAAAGCCGCGTATTGAATGCAAGACCGATGCCGGACCACACCGCCATGATCACATAAAGAAACATGGACATCCAGGCTGCGGGTACATGAATGAAAATGATGCGATAGGCCTCGCCCTGCTGAAAATCGGTGGGGGCCACGAAAAAGCCGATGTAAAGTCCCACTACACACAACACGACCGCGGCAATGGAAAAAAACGGGATCATTTTGCCGGCGAGGAAGTAGAAGCTTGCCGGAGAGGAGTATTTAAACCAGTTAATCGCCATGTTTAAAAATACCGAATTTCGTATTCGAGGTCATAGGAGGTCTATAGGAGGTCTTATGCCCCAATCGCGTAACTCGTAATTTTAAACCAAAAACCTTAAATTCAGAATTGGTTTCTTCATTCCCCCCGGGGATGGGATGCTTATTCCATTGAAATCCGCAACGATACGGCCGCCGTCCAGGGCGCCAGTACCAGCGAAGCCAGCAGAAAAGCACCCAGCAGTGACATATGGGCGCCGACTCCCAGTCCCGCTGTGCTCGCTTCCACCGCGCCCGCACCGAAAATCAGGACTGGTATATACAGAGGTAAAACCAATAGTGAAACCAGTACGCCGCCACCACGCAATCCCAGCGTCAGTGCGGCGCCGATAGCGCCAATAAGGCTTAAAACCGGTGTTCCGAGCAACAGGGAGGCGGTCAACACCAGCAGTGCATCCGCCGGCAGATCATATTGTATGCCCAGAACCGGAGCCATCAGTACCAGCGGTACACCGGTTACCAG
>DATJHX010000180.1:0-7090 GCA_035493655.1 Nitrosospira sp. | reverse complement strand
TGAAATAGGGCCGGGAAATAACTGACTGGTTGGGCTGTCGTCAAAAAACGGCAGCAGCCCGCTTAAATCTAGAAATCGCTATTTGTTCAGCGGTTCCTTAGGTTAAGCATTTCTATATCTATCAACTATATTTGCTAAGGTAAACCTCTTTACCCGCCTTAGCTGCCGTTGGTTCCCCAGATTTCAGGAGACGCACATGCCCTATAAAACAGTGGATGACCTTCCAGATAACGTGACAAACGTATTGCCGAAGCATGCTCAGGAGATCTACCGTGCGGCTTTCAATAATGCCTGGGATGAATATAAGGATCCCGACGAACGTAGAGGCCATGCTTCACGCGAGGAAACCGCGCACAAAGTGGCTTGGGCGGCAGTAAAAAAGGAATATGAAAAAGTCGACGATAAGTGGAGCAAGAAGAAGTAACGCCATCTTCGGTTCGGCAAATCCGCCTGATTGCCTGAGAGAAGCGAGAATTGCTGGCCGTTCCCCCAACTTGGACAGTGCAAATTATTATTGCAGCGGATTTTCCAATCTACTGTCTGTTGGCTGATCTAACTGATCAATTTTAATGGCAAATCGATTTCCTTGGCTTTGGATTGAATTGCAGTTGAAGTTCTGCCCAGCCTGAGTGCTATCCTTCTTATAGGTGTTTTCTGCCTTGCGAGAACCTGGAGCGTCTGAATCTGTTCCTGCGTCCAGGGCCTGCCATAATTGTTCGGTTGCCGTTGTCGCCTATCCGTCTTCCGTCTTTCCCCGGCTCTTCGTTCAATCTCGTGCCGCGCATGTTCCTTATGGGAAGACTCCTGCCTGCAAACTTCTTCCACAATTTGGAGAGCGCGCCGATGATCAGGATTAGCCACTTTCAACGATTCGTCATTATTGGCGAGCGATTCCAGCAACTTCATAAACTCCCCTCGGGTGTCGGCTGGCATCAGTGCCATAAGACTTTGAAGAACCGAGTGAGATTGTCTGAGTTCTTCCAGTTCAACGCTCGGGTTTTTGATGTCCAGCGGGATTACGTTGCTGGATATGCTGTCTGTTTTCTGTTTCAGATGGCCTGAATGACGTTATCGATTTAGTTCAACAACAGTGACTTCAATAACAAATTAATGAGAATGATACCATTCTTACCGTT
Source organism: Nitrosospira sp. (assembly GCA_035493655.1). Taxonomy (GTDB): domain Bacteria; phylum Pseudomonadota; class Gammaproteobacteria; order Burkholderiales; family Nitrosomonadaceae; genus Nitrosospira. Next base: position 5,954 of record DATJHX010000180.1, on the reverse strand, counting down.
CTTGCAGAAGAGCTGAGATTGAGTTCATGGAGCGCAGCTTGATCGTAATCAAGGGGGAGTGAGCCCAAAACGGGGAGGGTCCTTGTGGGATTCGATCTGCAACTGAACCGGCAGGAAGAAGTGATCATGGCTGAACTCCACACTTCGGACCAAGGTTCACAAAACATGATAGAGGTTTTAGGTCCTGGGTGACGGCCGCAGTAGTAACGCTCGCCTTCGTCAGATTAACGGTGCCTGGAACTCACTCGAGAGATTCACAGGTCCGAGTAATTCGTACACAGTGAATTAGCACCGCGATGACCATGATTGTACTCATGCCTATTTGCAGTTATTAACGTCCTCGGTGACCGTTTGTCCATCCTTGAGTACGACCGTTTGCCTGATAGTCTTACATTCCGGATTTTGCTGAGCCGCCGACACGATCTCAGCCCTGCCTTTTACACCGCTGTTAGGGTTGCTAAAAGTCTGCGTTTGCCCGGTATCGAACGCCCGTTGCGACGCATCGACCATCCTTTGCTGGTCATCCTTTCCGAGATGCTGTCCAATCCCCGCGCCGACATACCAACCTGCTACACCCCCGAGGACCGACGCAGCAATACTGCCCGCTGTTCCGCCGCCGAGATATCTGCCCAGGTAGCTTCCTCCAATAGCACCGCCGATGCTGCCCAGCAGGCCGCCAACCTGTCTTGTATCCGTTGATTGGCACGCTGGCAGAACCATGACCAGTGCAACAACTATCAACCGCTTGATCCACGCTGTGGATTCCACCGCTGTACCCATTAAGAGTCCCTCCAAAATTCTATTCTAGCCGAACAATGCAATGGAGTCCGAGCAGAAATCCTTCTTCAACCCGGCTTACCATTACTATTTGCCGTCCATACGCGGGCGTTGCACTTGCCGGTGCAAGGCGGCAGGACGTTTGACAAGTGGCCAGCTCCTGTTAAGCAAATTTATGGGTTAAAATTGGATTTTTATCCCGGTAAGACGAATTGCAGGCAAAGATGAAAAAAATAGTTCGGCTAGGAATGTTCCTCGCGTTGATTCCGATGCTCTCGGGCTGCTGGTATCTGGTAGCCGGAGGAGCGGGAGCGTATGGAGGATACAAGATGAAAGAGAAGGGCTATACCGTCCAGAGCCCCATTGCGAAGGAGAAGAGCTCCTCGCAAAAAGCAAAATAGGTCTCAAATGGCATAGCCTCAAATAGGTGGTATCTCTTCGCCCGTTAGCACGTTGTGGAAATGCTGCGCACCCGCCTTATGCCTGATTCAGGAATTCCTTGTCGAATTCTTTGTTCCAGCCCCGAGGGGGATGGATAACTATTCATGGCTGATGTTCCTTTGTCCACTCGTTCGCTAGCCGTTGCGCCTCGGCCACTTGTACCGGGGTCATGAGCTTTTCCATGAGTTCCCGATTCTCTTTCGCATCTTCATAGCCGCCCGCATCGGCGATACTGAACCACTTATCAGCCTCCACGTAATCCTTTTTTACGCCGTTGCCCCTGTAGTACAGTACTCCCAGGTTGGTTTGGGCCCCGCGGTGACCCCTCTCGGCAGCCTTGCGATACCAGGACAGGGCCTGCCCATAATCCTGTGGCGTGCCTTGTCCATTGTCATATTTCACACCCAGGCTGTATTGCGCCCGTGGATATCCCTGTTCCGCCGCCTTGAGATACCAGAACAAGGCCTTCTGCTCATCTTTGCTCACGCCTCGGCCGGTGTCATATCTCACCCCCAGGTTGTACTGCGCATCCGGATCCTCCTGCTCAGCGGCCTTGGCGTACCAGGACACTGCCTGATGATCGTCCTGCATGACCCCTTTCCCGGCCGCGTACATGGTTCCGAGATTGAATTCCCCAGGCGCATAGCCTTGCTCCGCGGCCTTGCGGTACCAGGTTACCGCATCGTAATCGTTTTGTTCAACTCCACGGCCCTTGGCATAGGCCACGCCCAACTTGAATTGCGCTTTTGCATTCCCCTGTTCCGCCGCCTTGAGATACCAGGAAGCGGCTTTCTGGTAATCCTGCTCAATGCCTGCGCCTGCGGCGTACATAATGCCGAGATTGAATTGGGCATCATCGTTTCCCTGGTCGGCCGCCTTGCGATACCACGATACCGCCTGCTGGTCGCTGGGAACGACACCACGACCTTTCGCGTAGAGTACGCCCACCGCATATTGTGCTTCCGCATATCCGCTTTCAGCCGCCTTGAGGTACCAGAATGCAGCCTGTTTGTCATCCTCTTCGACACCCTGGCCTTTGAGATACATGAAGCCCAGGATGGCCTGGGCTGGAGCATGGCCCTGCTCCGCCGCCTTCTGATACCAGGACAGCGCCTGCTGATAATCCTGCGCCACGCCCTGCCCTTTGGCGTACATCACGCCCAGATTGTGCTGAGCTACAGCGTATCCCTTTTCCGCGGCCCTCAGGTACCAAAACATTGCCTGCTGGTAATCCTGCCTGACCCCCTGGCCTTTGAGATATATGAAGCCCAACATCGATTGGGCCGGAACATCTCCCTGCTCCGCCGCCTTGCGAAACCAGTTCGCGGCCTGTTCGTAATCCTGCGTAACTCCGCGGCCGCGTGAATACAAAACACCGAGGTTGAACTGCGCGTCCGCATTCCCTTGTACCGCCGCTTTCTTGAACGACTCCACCGCCTTGGCATAATCCTTGGCTAGGATGAACTGCATTCCATCCTCGAAGTCTCCTGCCAAGACAGGGACGGGCAAAGGGAGAACCAGCAATGCCAGCGCCAGGGTCACCGCTCGTAACCCTGGAATCATCTGCTTTGATATCGATAAGCGCATCATTTAGTCACTATTATTTCAACCTGAATCCCGCACCCCACGGCGTCCAACTGCCGATTCAGGTTCAATGATTCCGAAGTTTTCCAGAAAGCGCATTTTATCGCGGACGGGACTCAAAGTGACTCGCGCCGGTTATCCCCGGAGTTATTTTTCATTTTGCTCGGCAAAAGAGGGAGATGGAGACGAACGTGGCTCCTAAGCCCAAACCTGGCCTAAGCCCAAACCTGGCTATGGAATCTTGCGGTGGAATCAATGGAAATAAATACTTTGCTTAATCAGATGAGCATGCTTTCAGCTTTTCCCAGGCTATGCTTCCATCATAGCTCTTTCCGTCGAGCGTTGCGACTACTGTCGTATCGTCGGTTCTCTTTATCGTCATCACGAAGGAATAACCGGGAGCCGCACTACGACTGTAGTTGGCAGCGGGGGAAAACGTTTCGATTGTAGGTACGGGTGGTCCATAGCTGATCACCGCATCGGGGTTCGTCGGTGAAGTACGGGCAAATGTGCCCGGCAGAGCGCCGGACGGGTAGGCGTAAATTTCAGTCGCCTGAATGTTGGGATATTGCCGGACATCATATTGCAGGCCGCGAATTACCCACCGGCTATCCGATTGCAGACCATCGATGACGCACCGCGCCAGAGCGGCGTGAGTCCCAGTGAATTTCGCCCCGTACGTTTGGGTCTTTTCTTTCAATCCAATGCTCGCACAGGCTGATAAAAGGCAGGACGATAAAAGGCAGGCTACAATTGACTTATTCATGGTTTAGACCGGAAATTATCGACGTTTGAATACATTCAAAACCCGGATAGTGCGATCATTTAACAGGACAAGGCGGGCCTGCATGGAAAAAAAAGGCGTCCCGTTTGGCAAAAGCAGCATGAAAATTATGCCTCAATTGATGACCTGCTTTTTCCCTGCCCTTCACTTCGTTCTCACTTGAAAAGTAGGCTAAATACGGCGGGTTGTAAAGCGAAACTCGTGTACATAATTCAGATGCGATCATGAATAGGCGTAAGGGCCTGGAAGGCTTTTCAATGCTGAAGGCCCGGCATGTTGGGGGCGAAGTTCATCTGAGCGAACAGAACGGCGTGCGTTCACTTCACTTGGGCAACAGCATGGTGCAGAGTGCCATGAGGCTGGCCGTTCCCAACCAGTTGGAGCTCGCTTACACGCGTTGCATGATGGGGTTTATGCTGTTCCATCCCCAACCGGAAAACATTCTGATGATCGGCTTGGGGGGAGGCTCCTTGGTGAAATTTGTTTATCACGGACTGCTCCAGACCAAAACCACGGTCGTTGAGATAAATCCACAAGTAGTTATGTTTGCGCGCAATTATTTCTGCGTGCCACCTGATGACAGCCGTTTACAGGTTTTGATCGCTGAAGGGAGCGAATACATTGCTAATCATCCCTCCAGTGCGGATGTACTGATGGTTGATGGATTCGACGATGGCTGTCAGGTCGCTTCCCTTTGCACCCAGGACTTCTATAATCATGCTCGCGCTATATTAAAACGAAACGGAGTATTAGTGGTCAATCTGCTCAGCAGAGGCAGGGGATTTCAAAACTATATGAGACGCATCGAGAATAGTTTTTCGGGTCAAGTCTCAACATTACCGGCTGATCCCCATGGCAATCTGATCGCTTTCGCCTTCAGGCAGAATCCGGTCAAGCGAGTATGGGAAAGTTTGCCGGAACGTGCAAAAAAGCTTGAAAATGAGTTTGCCTTGCCGTTTACCGAATTCGTCAAGAAATTAAACCGGTCCAAGCCCTTCTGAGCGGCGCCCATAGATAATTTGTGTAGGATAGGTGGAGCGAAGCGTGACTCACCGATGGCTATGGGTACGATCGCCCATTGATCCTATCATATTGATACCCATTCTACATAAGCTGGACTATGCGCACCGGTCATCATTATGGTAAAGTTTTTGGTTGCCATAGCGCTCGTAGCGTTGAGAATAAATGAGGAGAATGCCAATCATGAAACTATACGAATCAGACCACACGAAATTCATGCGCGAATTGTTCGAGGAAAATCCGCAACTGCCGGAGGAGCAGAAAAAAGCGCGTGCCATTTGGTGGGACAAGAAACTGGACCCGGACGAGCGCAAGCGCTTCAAGGAAGCGGCAGTACCGCAGAAAGCCTACGTCTATTTCGGTAAGTAACTCAGCAGCTCCTGGCCCTGCTCGTCGGGTATAGCGCGCAGAGTGATGGCTGCTCCGAATCATAGCGCTTCGAAAACGCCTGCGGCCCCCATGCCGGTTCCAACGCACATCGTGACCATTCCATACTTCTGATGGTGCCGCCGCAGGCCATGCATCAGTGTGGCGACACGTATCGCGCCGGTCGCGCCAAGTGGATGGCCCAGTGCAATCGCACCCCCGAGAGGATTGACTTTGGCGCGATCGAGTCCCAGCTCGTTGATTACCGCAAGACTCTGGGCTGCAAAGGCCTCGTTCAATTCTATCCACTCGAGGTCATCCTGCTTCAAGCCAACCTGCTGCAAAGCTTTGGGTATGGCCTTCACGGGGCCGATGCCCATGATTTCCGGCGGAACACCGGCTACTGAATATCCGAGGAAACGTCCAATAGGCGTGAGATTGAAGCGCTTGAGCGCTGCCTCGCTCGCGACCACGACCGCACCCGCGCCATCGGACATTTGAGAGCTGTTGCCGGCGGTTACCGAACCCTTGGCTGCAAATACCGGTTTCAGTTTGGAGAGAACCTCTTCAGTGGTACCGGGGCGCGGGCCCTCATCGGTATCTCTGGTGATGGATATGTCGCGGATTTCGTGGGTGACCATATCGGGCCGATGCTCTTCCACTTCATATGGTGCAATTTCATCCTTGAATTCACCTGCCTCGATGGCTTTCAACGCCCTGGCGTGACTCGTCACGGCAAATTCGTCTTGCGCTTCGCGGCTGACTTGCCACCGCTGCGCAACTTTCTCCCCGGTTATGCCCATGCCGTACGCAATCCCGACGTTCTCATCATGCTGGAATATCGCTGGATCCAGTGACATCTTGTTTCCGGTCATCGGCACCATGCTCATACTCTCGGTCCCCGAAGCAATAATCACATCGGCATTGCCCAGCCGAATGCGATCGGCGGCAAGCGCCACTGCCTGCAGGCCGGAGGCGCAGA
>DATJHX010000179.1:0-4230 GCA_035493655.1 Nitrosospira sp. | reverse complement strand
CTCTTGTCACATCGCGACCCCCGGCAGAGCCGGCTCCGGGGTAGGGGGGTGTGGGGGCTACTCCACCCTGCCCAGGTACGGGCTGGCTTAATGCAGAGCCGGGCTGCCCCAGCGCAGGCGGTCCGACTCCTGGTGTAGGCTGACCAATGATTGAACTGGGTGCTTGCCCCGATGGTTGTCCGACGATCGCGCCTCCTGCGCCAGGGACCACTTGAGCGTGAATCGCGTCCGCTCCGACAACGAGCAGTGCGATGGCCAATACAGATGGGACGGATGGGCGAACGGAAAATATTGATGAGGATTTCATGATAGCTCCTGGCAAGTTCGAGTCCTGCTCGAATCTTACTTTGCCATTCGACATATTTTCCGTACGGGACCGCACTCACAATAGCAAGTAAGTAATCAGCGTCACTCCAATTAACCGGGCAGGAGACGGCCTGGGTCTCGTTCGAGCGTCTTTAGAGGTTCTCTTTAGAGATTCTGTAAAGCATCAACCGCCTCATCGAGTAAAGGCGTGCTGGCTGCTGCAATGACTCGGCCATTGGAATGCAGATTGAGCGGATTCCCTTTCCAATCGGTCATCCTCCCCCCCGCACCCTCGATAATCGGAACGATGGGCAAATAGTCATAAGGTTCGAGACCATCTTCCAATACCAGGTCACAATGGCCGGACGCCAGCAATCCGTACGCATAGCAGTCGCACGACGGCCGTGATAGCGCTACTCGTTCATTAAGCGCATCGATCGCACTAACCGCATGGCTTGCGCCAGCATGCAAAATGTTCAGCGACGCGATATACAGCCGCGCCCGGTCGAGCGATTCGCACGCACTGACCGTTGCCACCTGCCCGTTGCTCCCGGGGCCGCAGCTCCCACGGTCGCTGCCCCCGTTATAGAATAAACTTGCTTTGTTGTTCCCCGTCCACCGCTCGTTCATCGCCGGAACATCGATTAATCCAATAATGGGCTTATCCGGGCCAAGGAAACCGATAAGCGTTCCAAAAAGAGGATTTCCCATGATGAAGCTTATCGTTCCATCGATGGGATCGAGAACCCAACTGTTTTTGCCTGGCGTGCGGCCGTATTCTTCGCCGATAATGCCGTGATGAGGGTGCCGCTCCTGAATTGCCTGGCGGAGTACGTGCTCAATTTCTCGATCTGCCGCGGTTACAGGGCTCGCGTCAGTCTTGAGCGTAACGTCTAGGGGAGTGCGAAAATAACGTAGCGCAATTTCTCGCGCGCAATTCGCGAGATAATGTCCGAATGCCAGCGCTTGCTCGGCGTCTATATCAGTTGAGCATTCGGATTTCATGGAGGATTAAGGAGAGACTCTGCCGTCCAGCCTCAATGCGCCTGGCGAAATTATTGCAGGTTTGAACTCGCCGGGCGGGTGGAAGGCAACTGTATATATTTCATCAAATCTTTTCTGAATTTTCCGGGCTTTTGCGCATAAAGTTTCTTCCCTAACCTCAACGCAGCCTTTTCCAGCTTTACCCGTCGGCGCTCGATCAACTCATGCAATATCTTTATCACGTTGGAATCAACCGGAGTGTATGTGGCTCGGGAAATTTCCAGGGAGAGTACTGCCAGTTCATGATCGTCCCCCAGGCGCTCTCCCACACGATCGGCCCATTTCAAGATTTTTGAATTCGTTCTTGAATTCCTATCATCCTGCGCGGCGTCAAGCCCATCAATGGCGTTGAAGAGATATTTGACCTGCTTCCTGTATTCGTGAAGTGCTTCCGTAGTCCTGACTGCCTTTGCTTCGGCAAACGCCTTGCGGCCAGTCCGATAAACGCGCTGAAGTCCGGGACCTGCTACCGCAGGGTCGATTGCCGCGAAATCCTCCCGTTTTGTCAGCACCAGACAGTCCTCGAGCCCGCGGATGCAGTTCTTTAATTCCGCCGACTTGGCGGGTAAGTCGAGATTAAGGCGGCGTCGCGCTTTGGTTAAGTTCGAGTGTAAAATCTTCCGAAGCGGCTCAAGCTCGACTTGTTCCAGTTCTTTCGTATATCGGTCATGCAGGGAATCAAAAGCGTCTATCAGCGATCTTGCGTCGCGGATGGGCGAGAGGACGCGGCCAGCATCACGCAGGCCCGAGTTTTCCGCCTGGTAGACATCGTCGCTCATCCCGTCCCGCAGCAGCCTCAGCACTGCTCGCGCCTTTTTTAATGACTTCCGGGCTGTATGAATATTTTCATCCGGCACCGGCTGCCCAGGCTCAAGCTGTTCCAATGCCTGGTCGATTGTCTCTCGCAGCCGCCCGTATGTTGGGTTGTCTGGCCCATCTGGGCGGATTGCCTGTTTCATTGTTTCTCCTCCCGTTTATAGCTTCTTTCCGCTTTGGACAATGCTTCATCGGCTTCTTTGGATCCGCCGCGATGGATCGGATTGTATTCGCGCCCCTGTATCTTGTTATAGGAGATGAAGAAATGCTCGATTTCGGTAAGCCAGGCATCCGGTAAATCGCTGATGTCAGAAAATAAGGCTGGGTTCGCAGGGGTCACCGGCACGGCCAGGAGTCGATCATTACGAATGGTTTTGCCTTTTTCAGTCTGCTCCGCGGAGATTGTGCCGATCAGTTTCCCGGTCACAAGGCATCCTGGAAAGCTCGATGCCTCACTTATCAGGAGTACATCCAGCGCATCCCCATCTTCGGCCAGAGTCTTGGGGATAGAACCAAAATCAAACGGGAACAGGGCCCCGGCGGGCAGGATACGGCTCAAGCGAAAGCATTGGGCTTCCTCGTCATATTTGAACTTGTTGCGGCTGCCTTTCGGGGTATCAATAATCATGTTGATGAGCCCGGATGCGGTTCTGGGCAGTACCTTATCAAAAGTTGTGGTCATGCGATCGCGCCTTTTAATGTATCGGCTCACAGCCTCTCATTGAGTGCCACGTCCCTGTATCCTGTATCAACAATGGTCAACGGGATCAAGGATGGTCAGCCTGATAATATGCTTTTGCTGCTCAACAGATGTCAAATGTCGCGAGCCAGCCGGATGCCGGAAAACTGCCAGCAGGTCCGGGCAGGAAAAAAATTGCGAAAACTGGGACGAATGCGCCTTGCTGGGGTGATGCAGGATCCGCCGCGAAGCACATACTGATTTACCATCGAGCGGCTGTTATACTCGCCCACTGCCTCGTCCCAGACGGCCGATATCGGTTTGCTGGGATTCGCTTTGGCTGGACTGTATCCCGGATACGGCGAATAGCTGGACTGTGTCCATTCCCATACATCCCCATAAAGCTGAGCCAGGTAAGGGGAATCATGGGAATCATGAGAATTATCAGGATGGGCGGCGGCAGGATGCAAGTGTCCGTTCTCGGCAAAATTCCCATCAATTTTTTGGCGGGAACCAGCATTTTCCCACTCTGCCTCGGTGGGCAGTCGCGCCCCAGCCCATCGCGCGTAGGCATCGGCTTCATAATAGGAAACATGGACTAATGGCAGATTCGCTTGCAGCGGCTGCATGCCCATAAGAGTGAACTCCTGCCATTCGTGATCGTTCCTGCGCCAATAAATGGGATGACGCTGATTATGAGACCTAACCCAGTCCCATCCTTCGGACAGCCATACTCCTGAATTCCGATAGCCTCCAGCTTCAATGAATTGAAGAAAATCACCATTGGTGATCAGGCGTGAAGCGAGACGATACGGCGCGAGATACTGTTTATGCCGGGGTGATTCATTGTCATAACAAAAACCCTGTCCGGCATATCCCACCTGAATAATACCGCCGTCAAAGTCTTGCCAATGCATTGATGCCGGAGTTGCAGGCAAATTTACGAATAACCCTTTCCCGGGCAACTGGTAGCATGGCTCCAGCGGATTTTGTGACAGAAGATGCTTTATATCGGCCAGCATCAGCTCCTGATGTTGCTGTTCGTGATTAAGGCCCAGAACCGTCAGGGCATACAGCATTTCGTCTTCATCAGGAGGCGAAAGTAGAAGGCGGTGCATACGTTCATCCACGTTCCGGCAATAATCCTGGATGACTGATAGCGATGGCCGGGTGAATAGTCCGCGCTTGGGATCAGGATGAGTTTCTCCCTCCGCATTATAGGAGCTGAACATGGAGCGAAAGGCCGAATGGAATGGTTTGAATGCCGACTCGTAAGGCGCCAGCACGAAAGTTTCGAAGAACCAGGCTATGTGTCCCAAATGCCATTTGACCGGGCTGGCATCCGGCAATGAATGGACGCAGCAGTCCTCAGTAGACAAGGGAGC
>DATJHX010000178.1:0-14309 GCA_035493655.1 Nitrosospira sp. | reverse complement strand
TGCGATCTTATCTCCTGGGATGGAAAGCCTATTTCGGGCTGGCGCAAACGCCGGGCATCTGGCGTGCGCTGGATGAATGGCTGCGGCATCGGCTGCGGGCGATCCAACTCAAGCACTGGAAGCGTGGCAAGACCATGTACCAGCGGGTGGCCGCCAACTCGCGGTGCTGGTGGCGAAACAGCGATGGCGACATCAAACGGGTGCTCACCATTGCCTACTTCGATCGCCTTGGCGTACCCCGTCTCTCATGACCTCAACTTCTCGAACCGCCCGGTGCGGACCCGCATGCCGGGTGGTGTGGCAGGGGTCGGCCAGTTATACTGGCTGCCCCTATGCCGATTGCGGTTTTTCTTGCTTAAAGCCCGTTCATTGACTTGGGGGCTGGCTTTCTACATCTACTTGACGAACTGAAGGGAAGGGGACACTGAAGGAAGAATTTGCTGAGCCGGTTGGCCTTGGGAAACCATCTGATATGATGTAGTGACGGGAGATCTCATGAGCTATATATAATCTGGAAAAATCATGACACTTAAACTTCATACCGTCATTTGCAGTACCCGGCCGGGCCGGATCGGTCCGCCTATCGCGGCGTGGTTTCATGAGCTTGCCATACAGCATGGAAAATTCGAGGCCCTGCTGATCGATCTCGCGGACTTCAATCTACCTGTATACGATGAACCGGAGCATCCGGCCCGCCAAAACTATCAGCACGAGCATACCAAGCGATGGGCTGCAAGTGTCAATGGAGCGGATGCGTATGTGTTCGTAACGCCGGAATACAACTATGGCCCGCCTCCATCTCTTTTGAATGCACTGGATTATGTATACAAGGAATGGAACTACAAACCGGCTGGGATTGTCAGTTATGGTGGAGTATCAGGTGGAATACGCGCGGCGCAGATGGAAAAACTTACCCTGACCACGCTGAAAATGATGCCAATGTTTGAAGCTGTCACGGTGCAGAACGTTTCCAGTCACTTTGATGACAACGAGAATTTCCTGCCAAGCGATCAACACAGAAACTCGGGTATATCGTTGCTGAACGAGTTGCATAAGTGGGCTGAGGCGTTAAAAACGATGAGGCAATCATAGGACGCAAGCAAAGATCCGGTCAACATTCCTACGATTCCTCGATTCACGAAAAAGGCAGCAGTGTTCTAAAAAGACAGAACGTGCTGATTTTTACTCGCAAGAATAAGGCAATACCCATTTGTATGACTCGTCCTGTACCATTTTCCTTCAGCGGTTGATATGCCCCGTATTGGCGCCTTGCTTTTACTGTCGCGCGAGCATCACCATTCGTTGGTCATGGCGCGTGATGCGCGACGGGCTGCCGATAACGGCGATGCAGCTGTTCAGGCTGCAACCATTGCGCGCGTGGAAAGTCACTGGCGCGCGGTGATGGCCGCACACTTTGAGCAGGAGGAGCGGCTGATACAAATGACGGAGGATACGCTGGACCCTGTATCTGTGAACCGTATTCTGGCCGAGCATTCAGAACTACGGACGCTTGCCTGTGGACCATGCGAGCTCGAGCCGGCGGCACGCTTGCGCAAATTCGCAGACCTTGCCAGCGCTCACGTGCGTTACGAAGAACGTGTCTTTTTTCCGCAGTTGCAATCGCATCCCGATATTGCCAATGATAGTGCCGCGGTTAATATCAGTTAACTGCATCGGCTTCACCCCACGACTTTAATAAGGAGAGTATTGTGAATTTTCCTGATTTTTATGAACAGGCTCCCGTAGTACGCACCCGCGACCCTTTTGCCGAAATGCTGGGCGCGGCGCAAGATGGCTTGCTCGAATACCACTATGTTGATGCGGTGCGACTGGCCGGGCATTCCTGCCCCACTGTCGCTGGAGCATTTCTGATGGGACGTGCCGCGCTAGCCGCGCTTTATCCTGACAAACCGGCTGAGCGCGGTGGCGTTGCTATACATATGCCCGCGCCTGAGCATGAAGGGACTACGGGAGTTATGGCACAGGTGCTGACTTTGCTCACCGGCGCTGCGTCCGACAACGGTTTTCAGGGTATTCAGGGTCGTTTCAAGCGCAAAGGGCTGCTCAGTTTTGCCGAACGCCGCGAAGGGGAGGCGATTACGTTTACTCGACTCGATACGGGCGCGAGCGTTGCGGTGAGTCTCAATGTTTCCCCGATTCCAGGAGACCCCGCACAAGGAGTCCGTATGGCGGCCATTCTCCAGGATCGTGCCGATGACTCCCAGCGCGAGGCGTTCGCCAACGCGTGGCAGGACCGCGTGCGGCGGTTGCTGTTAGAGTTTGCCGATGATCCGCGTGTGATACGTGTCTCCACAGCCTAATAACCGATTTCCCTTTTTTCTTTTTTTCGGTCACTTTCTCGGTCACTTTATCGGTTCGGTCGCTATATTTTCACCTCGAGCCATTGTGCGAACCGTCCCCCACAGCGATGGCCAAGCCCAGGCGGGTGTTGTCAGCTCCTGGATTGTCCTGAAGAGAGATTGACAGTTTTCAGCATCTCCGCGGTCGCGCCCCGAGCACCGTGCGAGGGCTCAATTCGCCAGCCCCAACGCGGCGGTAAATTGGTTGTCGAAAACTCGCCGCACCGCTGCACTTTCCAGCAATGTCTCTCGGCTGGCGAGCCATTGATCGACTGAAGCACCATATCGGTTGCGCACCCGATCTGGAGTAAGAAAGGTATTGTATTTGCCCCAATGCAGGGTGAAGGGGATGCTTGCCGCATCCAGACCATTCCATACCTTGTCAAAAAAGGTGCGAGTCTGGGACGTGTTCACCGCATCCATTTCCATTACCGCCGTCGTATCGAACCGGGTGAATCCGAGCAGTGCGCGGGTGCCTTTGACAAAACGGAACGAAAGCACGAGAGGGAGAACAATGTTTGAATCCTTGTATGTTTTGAACGCGATTTCCATTGCTTCGACCGCACGGGCGAGGGGCATCCCCATGCCACATGCTAATGTTCTACCAAGTGTTTTTTCACCCCGGAAGAGGTCGCGAATGATGGCTTTTTTGAAATAGGGCGAGAATTCGTTATTTACCTGCGTGTTCAGCAGAGGTACAACTGCCTTATTGAGCGGGCTAGGTATTCGGCCTACCAGCGCTCCCATCACGTCCAGCCCCGAAGCCCCCAGACCAGCCTCGCCACCATCCCAGACAGGGGGCGTATAATTGTCCGGGTCGTAAAGTGACTCGTACATCACATGTACAATCGCCTCGGCAGGAGGCGTGCCTTCATTAGGATTGAAGGAAATCTCGAAATGATAAGGCCTGTCTCTAGGCACAGTCTGTGCTTCGGCGGGCAGGGGAATCTGTGTTGGATCGCAGGCTGTGACCGCAGCCTTTAGCGCAGCATTGTATGGGTGCCGGAAGCGAATGGCGTTCAGAAGGAAAAGCTCGCGCGTTTCGATCATGATTCCATGAAGGATGCCAAAGGACCCCAAGCCCACCAGCGCAGCATAAAACAACATATCGTCCTGGATGAAATCAGCACTGATACTTTGCGCAAAGTCAGGACGCATGACCGGATAGGATTTTCGCTCCACGTAAACATGAGTATCGGGCCCTGTGATCAGATGCAACCCGACAACCATCTCCTGCATTGAGCCAAACCTGTAGGCGCCTCCGTGAGTCCCTGTAGAGATTGCGCCTGCTATGGTCTGCCCGTTATTCGAGCCGCAGCCTTTGATCGACAGGCCGCTGGCGAAGAGATAGTCATTCAATGCAGCAACGGAGTTGCCGCACTCGACAAAACGCAGTTTTGCGGCATCGCCGGAATATCCAGGATCGGCCAAACCGCTGGGCACTTCGAAAGCAAGTCTTAGAGCGGTGGTATCGATAAGGCGACTGTCAGTGACGGCGACTGTGCTCAGTGACCAGAGACTGCCATGCGCACGCAGCGCCTTGCCATCCTGAACGCAGGTTTTAATGATGCCTTGCAATGCCTTTGTCGCGTCATTGTATGTTTCGAAAGGAGGTTTTTCGCCCCGGTCAATATCAAAAGCGTATTCTCCCTCAAGCACCTGATCGAAGGATTCGTGGCGCCCGGTCTCATGGGTTTGAGGTCGGAAAAAAACGCGTTCGTGCGAACCGGGTTTACCTGACATGTTATTTTTCCCTTTTCAACAAATTTCTTTACGGAATTATCGTGCGATCATTTAGAAGGCATCGGAAGTACACCTGGCCTTGTGGGTGGGGCCTTGCAGCGGAAGCGCACTTCTGTCGGCATCCATAAACCCAGGGAAATAGCACCGGCCAGGTCATGTGCGAGCGTGCGATGGATCACAACGTCGTTGATGCCCTGACCGTGGCATTCGGCCGCAAGAACCTGGGGGTCGAGCAGCAGTCCCCAAAAGAAAGCATGCATCGTTTTCCTTTGATATTCCCCCACCTGACCTTTTACCTGGATGGGATCGGAATCCGGCACCGTGACCTGAAAATTGGCGCAGCCGGTTAAAACAAGAAGACCAGCCATGCAGGTCACCATACATCTAGAGCGGAGATTCTTTATTATTCTGAAAATCGCCATTTCAGGTCAGCCCCTTACGAATATTGTCGTATATGTTGTATATGTAATTGCGGTGGATCCACCTCAGCGCGAACTTCTCGTAGTGGAACCATTCTTCTGGATTTCACCATCAAGGGTGTAGATGGGACAGGGTTGCGAATAAGCGGGAGCAGCGAGGGATCGTGTTGTAGTGATCTTGACCATACGTTGGGCAATGGGTATGCCGGTTGATTCTGAAGTTGCACCGGTGGTTCCTCCAGCAACGGGTTTTGGAGGATTACATACAATATATCCATTGAACCGGTGCAGTGGCGTGTCTCGAGGCATGTAACTGCCAGGGTACTGCAATCCATAGGTGTTATTAGACCCGGGAGCTCCGCCACCTGGTAGCGGCACCGGCAGCACGACGATCGGCGCACTCGAGGGTAGACCGGCCGAGGCGTCAGTTGATGGGTCATTGGGATTATGAAGCTCTGGCGAAGAAATGAACGGGCCTTGGCTCAGCTCGGCTACAGTGGGCGCAGCGTCTGGGTCGGGGAAATGGAATTTTTGCGCTGCTATCCCGCCCGAATAGCTGGAATATGCAAGACCGAGTGTCATAAGAAGCATTAACTGCTGAGTCATATGCGGCACTTTATTTATAATAAGAATCACAAACGAAGTTATATACCTGTCGAATAGCCATGCTTATCCATAGAGTATAGTTCAGTGCGATATTGTAAAGCTCATGAGGTACTCAATAAGTTGCATACCACCGAGTCCCCCGAAGGGCAGGAGTAGTGCTTGAAGAGCCGGCTGTTGAGACACTGGTGCGAAGGCGCCTTCCCGGTTATTACGGATGCGTTCCATCAAAAGGTTAATTTGCTCGGCAGTTATCGGGGACCGTATCAAATCCGTTTGCAATCCATTTGCCGGATTTATCACGTCCGTTGCCAAGGCAGTGTTGCGAATTTCAGGGGAAACCTGGTCATTTCCGGCTCCCTCAAGTACAAAAAGCTTCTCTTCATATTCCCCGAGTACCCTGCCACGCGCACTCAGGGCAGCCCTGCGCAGCACTATCTCGGTATATATTGCATAGGCAAGCGAGAGCACAACGACAGCAAGCAGAGCCGGGGGGAAATCCATCGCATCAAAAAGATCGCTACGCCCGACAATCATGAACAGAATCGAGACGAAAGGCAGATATATCAGCAATTGTATACGCTGCGTTAGAACACTGATCAGTCGAAAGTCGAGATATGGCGCGAGATCATCCGTTCGCACTCCCAACTTTGCATCGACAGCTTCGATTGGCGGCTCGGACCATATGTGTCCTGAAGTTTTTCCCAAGGTATCGATCAATCTCGCGCAGGCCCGCGCCTCGTAGCTCGTCCAGAAGATGACAGCCCACAACATCAGGGCGTTGAGAAGCCCGAATAGAAGGTACAGATCCTGGACCAATTCTCCGCGATGCGGGAAAACGGGGTTACCATAGAGAAAAAAAGGTACGCTAATCAAGGTAAGGGCAGTCGCCGTAGAGAGGGTTACCCAGCCGAGCGTCTCGCGCCAGCTCGTAGCGCGTAAGTAGTTTTGCCAAAGAGTGGAGACATGTATCCTTGTCCCTGGTTTTTCAGACCCACCCGGGATTCTCTTTCCGTCTTCGCCCAGCCGTGACAGGTCAATATGCGGGCCGATAAAAATTGCTGATATCCTCGTGCGGCCGAGCTTGTAGTTGCTTGGCAGATCCAGACCGAAATACCGGGAAATGAAATTTGCATCCCGCTTAAGTCTGAACTTCAACCCCCAGATGAGTGCGGTCATCAGTACAAGACTAATAAAACTTATCGTTAAGCTTGGCCAGACACTTACACCCTCAAGCCACGCAAAGGGTTCTCCAATGCCCTGCTCAAGGGACTGGTTAAGGCTTCGCCTGATCAATTCAACGATCAGCGCAGTTATCAGGAGCGCGACCACTACGCTCACAAGAGCACTTTTCGCTTCTGCGTGGCTGGGCGCGCGTATGTCGAAAGCGGAACTGAACAATTGCTGTAAATGGCGATCAGCCAAAATAAACAACAAAACGCCCGCAGCGATAACGATGAGGATTATCCACCATTGTTTCATGCCGACATCCCCGTGCCGGACTGGCTGAATTTCACTACATTCCGTCCAGTTTTCTTTCGGACAATGCGGCTTAATGCTGCTCGGGCGAAGTGTCCCTTGCGGGTTTACACCATTTATCCAATCGGCGAGGTCATCAGTAGAAGGCGAGGCCAGATGAACTGCCTCATCCCGACCAATCTCGAAAGCCACCGGGCGTAACCACCTTTTCATCCTTTCAGTCCAATCGGCGGTGTACTTATCCCCGAGTATCGGCTCTTTCTCGAGTGCCGCGAGCGCAGCAAGATAGATGCCAGTCTGATAAGTATCACGGAACGGCAAAGTTGATTTTTGCAGTGTTTCGTGCAACGTCAAGCCGAAGCTCGATACGACCACGAGATTTCTTGACCAGTCCTTCTGATCGGCATGCAGATAACGCGCATCAAGATCGGTGGTGAAAAAAATCTTGTTGGGGAAGCTGCCGCGCAATGCCATGAGAATAAGGAGCTTGTCATACACATCGGAACCAAGGATGCCGATTGCCTTGATCCCGTTTTTGGCAAACTCTTTGTCCCGGTCCAGTCGTTCTATTTCCGCAGTAAGCCGCCTCAAGTAATCATATTGGCTCCGTCCCTCGGCATGCTCTGGCGGAGCATCTTCCAATTGCTTGCGCAGGTCTTTCGATTCATCCCTACTTTGCTTGCCGCTTTTGTATTGAATATCCGTGTTCGCCTTGTCGCCTCCTGGAACCACTCCATCCAGGCCCCGCAAGTACGAAAACGTCTTCAATGGCGCCAGCTTCGCGCCGCAAAGATCGGCAAAGCCATCCTGAATATTTCGCGCTAATGATTCTGCATATTGCGTATCCCATTCCCGCAGCAGCACCAGGCCATCGTCACACTTGACTGGCTGAGATGCCGTACTTTCTCCGGATAATTGTGCCTCTCCTTTAGGTGGCCATGAGCGGGAACGATTGATTCCTCGGTGCCATAATTCCCATAACAGGGCAGCTGAAAGGACATCGTCCGTTGCGATGGTGCGAACGATAGGGAGGCCAGATAGGCCTGTCATGTTGATCTCGGCCGACGACATGAAGCAGTTCCATTGCATAACGTGACTTGTCGCGATAGCTGCCATCGTGTATAGATCACAATTGGAAATGGTTGCAGTCGGAGAAAATACATCGAGCGTGCCAACGCCTTTAAGAACACGGGTCTGCTTGAGGAGGTCCTTTTCGCGTGAAACATCTTTGATAAGCTTCAACAAAGCCCCTGAGCCGGCAGGGCCCACCAACTTGACATTAACGTTAAGGTTGCCGCCGAGCTCCTCAAAAATAGCGTGGAGGTTTTTATAAGGACTCAGAAGCTTATCTTCATCCAGCCATAGCACCAGGACATTTGACCGCTCGGATTTTTCCCATCTAGAGAACCATTCGTACGGGACCCCAAGTTGAACAGGGGTAAGACCCTCATCATTATCCAGCTTGGCAACATAATAACCGAGAGCATCGGCATTTTCGGCGCGATAACCGTGGAACTCGAGTGCGGAGAGCACCGCGAAGCGCGCTCGTCTACGCCACTCGGCCGAAGCATCAAATGAGCCGCCAAACAGATTCACCGCGAGAATCGTTACATTATTCTTTTCGTTCTTGCCTTTGGGCGGTGCTGTAAGGCTCTTGATCTTGTTGTGGAGAACTTCAGGTTTATGGATGTTAACGGACGCGACTTCCGGTGATTTCCTGTCGGCCCTGGATTGAGCCGACATCTCCTTCTCGATCGCGGATAAAGGATCCTGCCATAAGCGTGCCTCGACATCCTGCTGACCCATCAGCACTGATTTGGTACGATCGGGTTCTCCCGGCCGAGCGCTTTCCAGAGGCACCACTTTGACCAGAACGCCAGCCGCCATGAGAGCCACCATCGCGATGGGTATCGGGTTATGAAACCAGCCGCCTTTATTATCCTCATTACTCATATAGCCATTTAATGCCTTGAACGGTTAGCTTCGGAGTTCCTGTACTAAAGTCCTCTGCCAGTCCTGAACTTGACGTAGATCAAAATCAATTCAGTAAGCCTGAAATTGAGTTAGAGAAGATTTGTGAAAATTCCGCTAATTGAAGATATGTGAATAGGAAAGAAAAAGCGTAATGAAACGGTTAAATATCGGTAAAATTTCGGTTAAATTACCCGCTTCCCGCTCTAGTGGTTAACTGTCCGGTTTCTCCAAGGGGCGTCGAATAAAATATATCAATTGTCCTTGACAATGGGGAGTAACACTGTATAATGCGAATCCATATTGTGAATTTCTGCGCGCGATCACAAAAACGACTAAGCCCGCTTTAGCGGGTATTATAAAAACCCGCCAAAGCGGGTTTTTTATTGCCCACCCGCTTCTAGCGGGTATTTTTTTGTCTGCTTGCTGACGCAGCCTTTTCTGCGCTCTTGCGGTTTTTTGTTTATATTATTGTTTAATATGTCGCATTATGCGGCTCGTTTGGCCGCATAACGGTTTTTAGATTCATATTTGTCCAGTTTGTCCGGTTTTTATGCCCGCCCTTGCGCGGGTTTTTTATTGCCCATTTTTCGTAAATTAACTTGATTAACGGTACTCATGATCAGCCCAACGATTCTTGCGGTAGTGATCGCCGTCTTTGCCGGTCTTGCCTTTACCGGCGGATTCGTGGTCAGTGATTGGCGTTCAGCCTCCCACATCCAGCGACTTGGCTCCGAAAATGCAATGCTCTCAGCGGCGAACGATAAATGCACGGTGGATATTCTGTCCGTGCATAAAGCAATGGATGAGCTGGCTGCGAGCTCGGCCAAAAGGGAGCAGAACGCAACCAAGGCGATGCGGCGCGCTGAGGCGGACGCGGCAAGACACACGAACGGCGCTAAAAAAATCAATGCTCTTCCGCCTGTAAAGCCTGAGCATCAGTATGAGGTCATTATGAAAGAGCAGATAGAGTATGTGCAAAAGCGGCATGAAAACCAGTAAGTTCATATTCGCCCTGATATCAGGGCTTTTTTTTGCCGGTTGCGCCAGCAAGCCCGTGATCCAGACACAGGTCCTCGAAAAGCCTGTCGCGGTGCCGTGTCAAGTCGAGATACCGCGTGAGTGCACGTCAGCCTTTGCGGTTGACCGGGCCTCCGTGAAAGATGATGCCCTGACGATCAATCGTGCACTCCGTGCCGAGATTGAGGAAAGATGGGCGTGCGAAATCAAATTGCTGGCGGCGGTAAAGGGCTGTAACGAAGGATTTCATGTAAGAACTCAATGAGGGAATGCAATGGAAGAATGCAAAAAGGAGATGCAGCAGCGGAATGCACCAAATTGATGCTGAGAACGAGACTGTGAACGAAAGAAGGCTGACTTCGCGGGGAACTCCCGAAAAGATCGGTATTGTCGCGACGGCACCGAGAAAAAGGGGCGCTCCAACAATAAGAACTCCCGAGTTGCTGGACGCAATCTTTGCCGGCATTTCACTCGGCAAATCGGCCCGAGCAATGTGTATCGAAGTCGGAATCAGTCAGAGGGTTTTATGGAACTGGCTGGCGAGTGACGAAGAACTGATGCGGCAATATCTTCGCGCCAAGGAGCTCTGCGTGGATGCTTACGCCGAAGAGATTATTGAAATCTCCGATGATGGCGCGAGAGATATGTATGTTGACGAAAAGGGGCGGGAAGTAACCAACCGGGAGGTCATCGCGCGTGCTCAGTTACGGATAGATGCACGCAAGTGGTATGTGGCAAGGCTGGCGCCAAAAAAATACGGTGACAAACTGCCTGTCACCCATGAGGCGGCCGATGCGAAAAAGTCTGTTGTCCATAGCGTCGAGGTAGCCTTTGTCACGGCGGAGGCCGGTAAATGATTGGCTTCAGTATGATTTTTAAATCCACCATCCATCATGACTGCGCATAGGGCCGAATTTCCCGAAAAACTCCGTTTTCTCTTCGAACCTGTGCGTTATAAGGTGCTGTACGGCGGGCGCGGTGGGGCAAAATCATGGGGTGTGGCACGTGCATTACTGATTCAGGCCGCGTCAACTCCACTGCGGATACTGTGCGCCAGGGAATTCCAGAACTCTATCGTGGAATCCGTGCATCACCTGCTGCATGCACAGATTGAAGCAACCGGGCTGCAGTCATTTTACGAAATACAGAGCAGCCTGATTCGAGGCGCCAACGGCTCCGAATTCGTATTTGCCGGACTGCGCAATAACGTCACAAAAATCAAGTCCTTTGAAGGGGTAGACAGGGTCTGGATAGAAGAAGCCCAAACAGTCAGCAAGTCAAGCTGGGAGGTACTTATCCCCACTATTCGCAAAGAGGGCTCGGAGATCTGGGTGACCTTCAATCCGGAACTGGAAACCGATGAGACATATCAGCGCTTTGTGACCCATCCGCCTGCTAGCGCGAAGGTAGTAAAGATTAACTGGAACGACAATCCCTGGTTTCCAGAGACGCTCAAACGGGAGAAGGATGAGCTGAAGGCACGCGATCCGGACATCTATCTGAATGTCTGGGAGGGTAACTGCAGGGTGACGCTCGACGGTGCAATATACGCGAAAGAGCTGAGGCTGGCTCAGGAGGAAGGGCGCATACGGACCGTTCCTTATGATGCGGCAAAGGCGGTACATACCTTTTTTGATTTGGGCTGGGCCGATAATACGAGTATATGGTTTGCCCAGGCAGTGAGCGGAGAATTGAGGTTGATCGATTATTACAGTAACCACCAAATGCCGATTCAACATTATGTCGGCGTGCTGCAAAAAAAGGGTTATCTCTACAGTATTGACTGGCTGCCCCATGATGCTAAAGCAAAGGAGCAAGGCAGCGGGCGCAGCATAGAGGAAATTATGATCGCCGCAGGCCGCAGTGTTCGCATCGTACCAAAGCTATCTGTTTCGGATGGAATCAATGCTGCAAGGACGATCTTCAATCGATGCTATTTCGATGAACAGAAATGTGCGGAAGGATTGCAGAGCTTAAGGCATTACCGCTACGACGTTGATCCGGATACCAAGCAGTTCAGCGATCGTCCTTTGCACGACTGGTCTTCACACGCCGCAGATGCCTTTCGATATTTTGCTGTTGCAATAGAGGAGGACAGGCCTGCTGCAAGCGCTCGCGGTGTGCGCATGTCCGGATGGAGGATTTAATGACCGCTGCAGGCACGGGAAAAATCCAGATAACCGCTGATCTTGCGGTTGAGGCGTATGACAAGATCTGCTCCGATATTCGGCAGCAGCCAAGATGGCGGCATGACTCGGATGTCGACTGTGATTACTACGATGGCGCTCAAACGAGCCTGGAGGTAATCCAGCGACTGAAGGAAGCCGGTATTCCTCCCCAGGACTCGAATCTGATCAAACCCACTATTAATGCCGTGTTGGGGCTGGAAGCACGTAGCCGCACCGATTACAAAGTAACTTCAGACGACGAAAGCCAGGCCGAGATTGCCGAAGGGCTTTCAGCACGAATAAAAGAAGTTGAAACCGAGTCCCGGGCGGATCGCGCTATGTCCGACGCCTATTCAAGCATGATACGCGCAGGAGTCGGATGGATAGAGGTATCGCGTGAATTTGAACCACTGAGATACCCCTACCGCGTGCGAGAAGTGCACCGCAACGATATCTATTGGGACTGGACTTCGAGGGAGCCTGATTTATCCGATGCCCGGTATCTGCGGCGGGATAAGTGGGTAGACCGGATTCAGGCTGCGCAAATGTTTCCCGAGCATTCCGATTTAATGGAGAACAGTTGGAGCGGCTGGAATAATGTAGACGTGTATGACGGCTCGGATACCGGCTTGGCTCGGTCGTATGAGGTCGAGCAGACATGGGGGCGCAATCAGGATGATTACCTGAACCGCAACTCGGGCATGGTGCGTTTATCCGAGCTATGGTACCGGCATCATGAAGATGGGTACGTGCTAGTCCTGGCGAACGGAAAAGCGGTCGAATACCGCGAAGACAATCCTTACCATTACGCTGCCATCGCCCAAGGGCTGGTACAGGTCCAGAAATCACTGCTTTCCAGGATGCGCGTTTCAATATGGCTGGGGCCGCACAAACTGCTGGATGTGCCCAGTCCGCTGCCACACACGGATTTTCCATATGTTCCTTTCTGGTGCTTTCGCAAGGACCGCAGCCGCGCGCCTTACGGATTGATACGGGATATGCGTGGGCCACAGGATCAGATCATCGATCTGGATATTTTGCTATATGAAGTGCTGAACTCGGTCAAGGTGGAGATCGATAACGACGCGCTGGATCTGAGCCAGAATACCTACCAGGAAGTGGCCAATAACATCAGCAGCTTGCGCTCGATAACCGTATTGAACGCCCAGCGGCGGAACGCTGCTGGATTCAAGGTGATACGCGAGCACCAGCTTGCAGCTCAGGTATTCCAGTTGATGCAGGAGCGCAAGCGGCGAATAGAGGAAGTGGGGGGTATATACCGCGCAATGCTGGGAGCGGACACATCGGCGACCAGCGGCATTGCCATCAGTAGCCTGGTAGAACAGGGTTCAACGGTATTGGCCGAGCCCAACGATAATTTCCGTTATGCGCGTAGGATGGTTGGGCAGCAACTTCTGGCGTTCATCAAGCAGGATATGCTGGCCGATGAAACGACTGTGACAGTTAAGCAGGGCGCGAGGCAGAAGCTTATCCATTTCAATCGTCACGTCATGTCGAATACCGGTCCCACGGTCGAGAATGACATTGCTTCGGCTCAGGTCAAGGTCGTGCTGGAAGACATTCCGGCTACGCCCAGTTTCCGCGCGCAGCAGTTGCATGCTTTTACACAGATTGTGGGCGCCGCACCACCGCAATACCAAGCGGTCCTTTATCCGGCGATGCTTGAACTGTCAGATGTGCCAAACCGGCATGAGCTGGCGGACCAATTACGCAAGGTGGGCGGTGTGGGTGACCGGGAATAAAGCCGGCTCCGGGCAACTCGTGAGATGCATGAAGCACTGCAGAGGGACGTTAAAGCTGCCATCAAAAAACATTTTCAGAGCTTATAAAGGGAAAAAATGATCAGATTTTCTTACGATAAAACGATTGGGGGATACAGGTACGGAAAAGGCGCGCTGGCGCGATTTGACTCAGCAACTGAAGCGCAGCTTATAGCCGCGGCAGATGCCGAAAATTATCCATTGATTTCTCAGCCGGTCGAAGTCTTATCCAGCTCCGCAGTGGCCACATCATGTGCCTCGGTTGCCCTTGATGAAATTCTGGCCTCATTCACCATCCCGGCCGGAATACTTGGACCAAACAGCATCCTCCAGATCGAACCGCTTTGGACGTTTGCCAACAGTGCCAACAATAAGATTCTCAAGGTAAGGATTGGAGGTTCGACTGTTTACAACGCCACTAGAACAGCGTCAACAAAGGAAGCGCCGCTCATAGTCCTGGCTAATCGCAATTCTCTCGCTTCACAGATTGCCCCGTACGATAACACGTACGTTACTGCCGCATCCGGCGCGCCTGCTACCTATACCATCAATTTTTCGGTTAACAATACTGTCGAGATAACAGGACAGAGGCAAAGCGCGGCGGACAGCCTGACTCTGGAATATTTTCGCGTAACTCATTTCATCGGGGTTTAAATAATGACAACGTGGTATTTTGATTCAGTAAATGGTTCAGATAGCAACAATGGGACGAGTGTTAATACGCCGAAGCAGAATTACAGTGCTTTTTCGCTTGGCCTGGCTGCT
>DATJHX010000177.1:0-9329 GCA_035493655.1 Nitrosospira sp. | reverse complement strand
TGGATTTGCCATACAACTTCGTCGATCAGCTTGCAAAGCTGGTGCCTTTCGAGCTCGGTATGACCCTGAAAAAAGCGCGTGAGGAAGAGCCGCAACTGAACCAGCGCGCGCAGGCGGAAGAAGAGGTGCGAAATCTTCTGGAATTGGCCGAGCGCCTGGAAGGGCTAACGCGCAATGTCGGTATGCATGCTGGCGGCGTGCTGATTGCATCGGGAAAAATTACCGATTTCTGCCCAGTCTATTGCACCGACTCCGGGGAATCGGTGATCAGCCAACTGGACAAGGATGACGTGGAGAAAGTAGGGCTCGTCAAGTTCGACTTTCTTGGATTGCGGACTTTGACCATATTGGACTGGACGGTCAGATATATCCGGCAAGGGGGGCGAACCGTCGAACCGGGGATGCAAAAAACGGAACCCTTCGAACCTCCTTCGGAATCCTTTGCTCTCGATAATCTTCCGCTGGAGGACTCCGCGACCTATGCGCTGCTGCGGCAGGGCAATGCCGTCGGAATTTTCCAGTTTGAATCTCGCGGCATGAAGGACCTGCTGCAGAAGGCGAAGCCGGACCGTTTCGAGGATATCATCGCGCTGGTCGCGTTATATCGTCCTGGCCCCATGTCCCTGATCCCCGAGTTCATCGAGCGCAAGCACGGCAAGCGTGCAGTCGAATATCTTGATCCCCGGCTGCGGCCCATACTCGAGCCCACCTACGGCATTATGGTTTACCAGGAGCAGGTAATGCAGATTGCCCAGGTGATAGGAGGATACAGCCTTGGTAATGCGGACCTTCTGCGGCGCGCCATGGGCAAGAAAAAGCCCGAAGAAATGGCGCTTCACCGCGATATTTTTGTATCGGGAGCAGTCAGGAACGGTTTGACGAAAGCCAATGCGGCGGAACTCTTCGATCTGATGGAAAAGTTTGCGGGCTACGGATTCAATAAATCCCACGCCGCTGCTTACGCCCTGATCGCCTTTCAGACTGCCTACCTGAAAGCGCACTATCCGGCTGAATTTATGGCTGCCACCCTGTCCGCCGATATGGACGATACGGATAAGGTGCATGCTTTTTTTGAGGATAGCATCGCCAATGGACTCGTCATGCTGCCGCCCGACGTCAACTTGTCCGGTTATCGCTTTGTCCCCGTAGATAAAAAAACCATACGGTATGGGCTGGGGGCGGTAAAGGGAACCGGAGAATCAGCAATTTCAGCAATTATCAAGGCTCGGGACCAGGATAGAGCTTTTACCGATTTGTTCGATTTTTGTCACCGGGTGGACAAACGCATCGTCAATCGGCGGGTCGTGGAATCGCTCATACGTGCCGGCGCGTTCGATTCGCTCAATAGCCATCGGGCAGCTCTGCTGGCATCGGTAGGCATCGCGCTGGAATCGGCTGAGCAAGCCGGCCGCGCGGCTAATCAGGTGAGTTTATTTGGTGAAGCCGATATTGGTATGAAACCATCGAGCCCGACCAACGTTCCCCTATGGCCAGAGAAAGAGAAGCTGAAAAATGAAAAGATGGCGCTGGGTTTTTATCTGAGCGGGCATCCCTTCGACGCTTATGCGGAAGAAGTAAGACAATTTGTTCGCACCGGATTGAACCGCTTGAATCCCCAGCGGGAAACGCAGCTTTTGGCAGGTATCATCTACGCTATACGTACTCAGGTAACCCGCCGCGGCAGAATGGGAATAGTTGTGCTGGATGACGCCACTGCCCGTGTCGAAGTGGTCGTGTACAGTGAATTGTTCGAGTCAGTCCGCGGCTGGCTGAAAGAAGATCAATTGCTCATAGCGGAGGCCAGAGTAAACAGCAGAATGGGTGACGATGAATATGGTGGTTCCCTGCGCATATCCGCCGACCAGTTGTACACTTTGGACAGCGCCCGCTCACTTCATGCCAGACGCATGGAGATTCATTGCAACGGCATGGCCAATGCGACTCGATTAAAAGACCTGCTGGAGCCCTATCGCGGGCGTCGGGGAGGCAATTCCGCAGGGAATAAGCTCGCCGGGAATAGTGGAAATAGCGCGTTGTGCCCCGTGCTCGTGATTTATCGCAATCACAGCGCCATTTGCCAGCTCGAGCTGGGAGATGAATGGCGCGTAAGCCTGCAGGAGAACCTCCTGCAATCGCTGGCGGCACACTTTGAGGCAGAGAATATCAAAGTGATTTACTGACGGGATCCCTGGCCTGAAAATCAGGCAATCGAATATGGCATTCGCGGAAAATCGGTTAATGTCTGCTCTTCTTGCTGATTGAAGAGCTGCAGGCACGGCGGGCGCTTATCCTTGACCCTACCTTGACCGTGAGGGTGAGCCGTCCTACTATCTTATACTCCCTTTGTTTATAAAGCAGATCGCACCGAGAGGTTGCCGGTCAATTAAAAAAGGCAAAAAATGGAACCTAATACGACAAGTATCGCCTCCGGTTTGCAAAAGGTTAAGGCCCGCATAGAGGCGGTAGCGAAAAGAACAGGCCGGCATCCGGAAGACATCACACTTCTCGCAGCCAGCAAAACCAATCCTCCTGAATCCCTGCGCGAAGCCTTCGCAGCCGGGCAGACCATTTTTGGCGAAAATTATCTTCAGGAGGCTTTGGTCAAGATCGCGGCACTCACCGATTTAGCTATCGAGTGGCATTTCATCGGACCGATACAGAGTAATAAAACGAGACGTATCGCAGAAAATTTCGCCTGGGTGCATAGTATCGACAGGAAAAAGATTGCTGACCGCTTATCCAAGGACAGGCCCGAGGCGCTGCCGCCCCTTCAGGTATGCCTGCAAGTCAACGTGAGCGGAGAGGATAGCAAGAGCGGCGTCGCGCCGGAGGAGCTGGCCGATCTGGCGGCCTACGTTATAGAACTGCCTCGCCTGAAGTTACGTGGCGTAATGGCCATCCCGGAGCTCACCAAGGCGACCGCCCTGCAACGCAGCCAGTTCCGTATGCTGCGGGAGGCCTATGATCAGTTGAAACAGGCGGGCTATGACCTTGACACAATTTCGATGGGCATGTCGGAGGACCTCGATGCTGCCATCGAGGAGGGTGCAACCCTGGTGCGCGTTGGCACTGCGATTTTCGGGCCGAGACGCTATCCCATACCTGAAGAACTCGCCGCTCAAGCCGAGCTGGCTGCTAAGAATGCTCAGGCTGCTCGGTAAGCTGCCCGGTGAGCTGCCCGGTAAGCTTGAGATACTTTTCGTGCAATTGCTCCCGCGTTTCAACAATCTCCGGATTGAGGACGATACAATCCACCGGGCACACTTCCACGCACTGCGAAACTTCATGATGCCCCACGCACTCGGTGCATAGCGCGGGGTTTATCACAAAGATTTCCTCTCCCTGCGAAATAGCCGCGTTGGGGCATTCCGACTCGCACACGTCACAATTAATGCATTCATCCGTAATCATTAGAGCCATATCAACCTCAACAATCATTGCCACTCATTACATTCAGGACTTCGCCCGAAGCTGCGCCGCGACCAGGGGATGTACAAACTTTTCCACATTTCCGCCCAGGATGGAGATCTCTCGCACAATGGAAGCGGAAATGAACATGTACTGTTCAGACGGTGTCATGAATACGGTCTCAACGCCGGGGTAGAGGCTACGGTTCATTCCCGCCATCTGAAACTCGTACTCGAAATCGGATACCGCGCGCAAACCGCGCAAGATAACGGTTGCGTTCTGCTGTTGCGCGAATTCCATCAAAAGCCCGGAAAATGCCATCACCTGGACATTATGGCAATCCCCCAGTACTCGCTGCGCCATGTCCACCCGCTCTTCCTGGGTGAAGAAGGGCTTTTTGCCGCTGCTGATCGCTACCCCCACGACGACCTGGCCGAATAGCCGGGAGGCACGCCGTACAAGATCTTCATGGCCTCGGGTAACGGGATCAAACGTACCCGGATAAATCGCCTTATCCATTCCCATTATCCTAAATCCCGCAGTTGGACGAGGTGGAGTGTGCAGTTTTTGGGGCACAGGGCAAGGCGCAACGACGCGGAATGGCCATTCCATTCCAAGGAGTTGTAACGCAACCATGTGCCCCAAAAAATATGCAATCCGCCTCGTAACGAGCTCACCAAAAAGGTGAAGGCCACGTATCGCAAGACGTTTTTATAGATCATGGCGATAAACTAAAAAAAATGAGTGGTCAACTGCCGGATTTAGGATTAGGTTTTAACAATTGGTAATAGACGCTGCCGGCCCGGTCTCTGCGCCAGACCAGCCAGCCGGCGTCAGGTTCCCAAAAACTGTCGTCTTCCACATACAGCAGTCCATCGTCAACAAGATGTAAAGAGAGCTTGGGCAACAATTTGGGTAAAAGCTCCAGCCGATAAGGTGGATCGACAAAAATCACATCAAACCGTTGCCGGTCGGAATCGACGAATTTTAACGCGTCCATTGCTACTAACCGGATTTGTGGCGCAGCCAGCGTATGAATATTGACCCTCAGCGATTTCAACACTTCGGGATCGGATTCGACCATCAAGACTTGAGCCGCTCCGCGGGAAGCTGCTTCAAAACCCATTGCTCCGCTGCCTGCAAACAGGTCCAGGCAATTCTTCACGCTCAGATCCTGTCCCAGCCAGTTAAATACGGTCTCACGCACTCGATCCGATGTCGGACGCACATTTGTGCCCTCCGGAAGACTAATAATACGGCTGCGCCATTCGCCGCCAATGATGCGGACTTTATTTTTCAAGGAGAAATTAACAGAAGCCGGACTGAAATAGGGGGAACGAAGCTCTTATTTCAACTGCCTGATTTCGGCTCAACAGCTCCCACGACTACAATGACCATACCCTTCGGATCGATTCGCCGCTGAAAAGCATCCTTGATCTCGGCGACAGTCACCTTCGCCACCGCCTTGATGTAATCATCCAAATAGGTAAGAGGCAATTTATAAAAACCGATCAGCGCAAGATAGCCCACAATTTTCTTATTGCTGTCTATACGCAGGGGAAAGCTGCCAATGATGTTTTGTTTGGCGGCAGTGAGTTCTTTTTCGGTGGGACCATTGGCCACGAAATCGGAGAGAACTTTTTCAGTCAAGGCCAGTGCCTCTTCGGATTGCTCTTTCCGGGTCTGCAACCCGATCTCAAATGGCCCCTCTTCCTTAAGGGGAACGAAACTGCTATGAACGCTATAGGCCAGCCCCCGTTTCTGGCGGATATCCTCCATAAGCCGTGACGTGAACCCTCCACTGCCCAGTACGTGATTGCCGACAAGAAGCGGAAAATAATCCGGATCATCGCGCTGCAGGCCGGGATAAGCGAGCAATATATGGCTTTGCGTGGCCGGATGAGGAATTCTTTCAATTTTCGGAGTAGGCAGACTCACCGGCGGCAGGACGTTCGCAGGCCTCCCTTTTGGCAAGTCCTTGGTAAGCGCTTCGGCAATATCGGCGGCCTCGGCGCGGCTAACGTCGCCCATGATCGCTATTACGGCATCACCCGCCATATAGCTGGAGCGGTAAAAATCCACCAGATCGTCGCGCCGCAGCGCCTTGACGGTATCAATCTCACCTGACCCCCGCAGGCCATAGGGATGGCTGCCGTACAGCATCTTCATTAAAGTGCGATCGGCAATAACTTCCGGCTTCGTATCGGCTTCTTTCAACCCGGCGATGACTCTCGCCTGTTCCCGCTCCAGCGTTTTTTCCGGAAATTCGGGGTGCTGTATGACGCGAGAGAATATGTCCAGCGCCTGCTTGCGCTCGCGCACACTGCTTAACGTGCGGAGCGTAATTCCGGCGCGGTCCTGATCGAAGTGAGCGCCGAGTTGAGCGCCGACGTCGGCCAGTGCCTTGGAGATCTGATCCTCGGACAGGCCTCCTGCGCCCAGGTCCATCAAATGTAGCACCAAGCCCGCGCGGCCGGATTTATCCGGAGTG
The DNA here is from genome assembly GCA_035493655.1 of Nitrosospira sp. Taxonomy (GTDB): domain Bacteria; phylum Pseudomonadota; class Gammaproteobacteria; order Burkholderiales; family Nitrosomonadaceae; genus Nitrosospira. Next base: position 3,430 of record DATJHX010000177.1, on the reverse strand, counting down.
TCAGTGCTGCTGCCCGCCCTAAAATCGACGCTGATATCGAGGATTGGCAAATCGCGGCTTTGTACAAAATATACCTGTGCGCCGGAGGACGCCTGCCACTGCTGAATCGGGAGCGTGGCGGCGGCCTGCCGGGAATGAACGCCCCCAAACAGGACCAACAGGATAAACAGGAAACGCATCACACGGGTCGGAAGGTTTATGAACATTCTAGGAAGCGCCTTTTGCAAATTGTTACGATTGTCACCGCATCTACTTCTATTTATCTTATTTCTATTGATCTATTTCTATTGCGATCGGCGGTAGTCACACCGGAATCACAGAACCGGTGCAACGCCTTAATGCCGCAGCCCGGTGGGGGGCGCAGCGAACGCTTTCTGTTCAAGCGGCTGGGGGTCGAGCACCGCAACTGTCAAGCTGTCATCCTTCAGATACTTCTTCGCTACTTCACGCACCTGTTCGGCCGTCACTGCTTGCAGTTTTTTCAATATGATATCGACGTCGCGGTGAGACAGCCCAATGCTTTCAAGTTGACCGATCTGCATCGCCTGGAAAAACATCGAGTCGAGCTGAAAGACGTGGCCAGCCACCACCTGCGCCTTGACGCGCGCGAGCTCCTCTTCAGTCACACCTTCACGCACGAGTTTGTCGATTTCACTGCGGAGCGCGGTTTCCAGATCGGCAACAGTCTTTCCCTCGCTGGGGGTGCCGTCGAGATAAAACATGCCTGGTCCCCGGCCTGTGGAGTCATAACCTGCGCCTGCTGAACTCGCGATGCGCTGTTCGCGCACCAGTTCCTTGTTTAGGCGGGCGGACTGGTTGCCGTCGAGCACCCCGGCCAATATCTCGAGAGCATAAGGTTCCCAGTCGGCCGCCGGATTGCGCAACATTGGCGCATGATAACCCATCGCAAGATATGGCAGCCGCGCGGGAGCTTTTACGACAAGCCGTTTGATACCTACCTGCTTGGGCTCAGTTTGCGGCTTGCGCTTGTCCAGAGGCAGCAACTGCCGCGGCTTGATCGCACCGTAATACTTCTGCGCCAATGCGAAAATCTCTTTTGGGTTTATATCGCCCACCACTACCAGGACGGCATTATTGGGCGCATACCAATGGTCGTACCACTCCTTCGCGTCATCAACGTTCATATTCTCCAGATCGTTCATCCAGCCTATTACCGGACGCCGGTATGGATGAGATTGATAGGAGGTTGCCATCATTTTTTCGTGCACCAGCGCTCGGGGCTGGTCATCGGTGCGCAGGCGGCGTTCTTCCATTACCACCCTGATTTCTTTGGCGAACTCTTCTTTCGTCAGCACAAGATTGCGCATCCTGTCCGATTCCAGCTCCATCGCCAGCGGTAGCTTCGATTTTTGCAACTGCTGAAAATAGGCGGTGTAATCGCGGCTGGTAAACGCGTTTTCACGCCCGCCCGCCGCCGCGATACGCCGCGAAAATTCGCCACCAGGCACCTTGGCAGTGCCTTTGAACATCATGTGTTCCAATACATGGGCTACCCCCGTTTTACCATTCAATTCATCCGTACTGCCCGCCTTGTACCAGATTTGCGAAATGACCACCGGCGAACGATGATCTTCCTTGACGACCAGCTTAAGGCCGTTAGCGAGCGTATATTCGTGAGCAGTAGCAAAAGCACTGGTGGCAATCAGCGAAAGCAATATGGCTGGAATCGCGCGCCGGCCGAAAGAAAGAAGGAAAGAAAGCAGGTTTGGGCGGCAATAAGGCGTCATTTTTAAATAACCAAAAATCGGTAAAGAGAATAAAATTAGCGGAATAAATTAGCAGAGTAGAATTAGAAAGATAAAATCAGGGGGCTATATTTAAGCATGAGTTTCACACCCAGGTTGACAGCCTACCAGAATGCCAAGTTTCTTCAAATCCAAAAATAGCTCGGTGAATAACCCTGCGCCGATCGATTCCAGGACCGGGACCGAATCCGCAAACTGGACGGCAAGAATGCGGTCAGGCCTTTCCCGCACGCGGGATAATCTGGGCAAGCGCGTTTCCAGCCTGTTTGGCGGCGGAAGGATTGATGAAAATCTCTATGAGGAACTGGAAACCATACTCCTCACCGCCGATACCGGCGTTGACGCAACCAACTGGCTGCTCGATGAACTTCGACGAAAAGTCAAACGCAACAATCTTACCGATGCCGCACAGCTCAAGGGTGCATTGCAGGAAGCGCTGCTCGACCTGCTTGAGCCATTGGCGCAACCTCTCGATACGAATACGCATAAGCCCTTCGTTATCATGCTGACGGGTGTCAATGGGGCAGGAAAAACGACCACCATCGGCAAGCTTGCGCATCATTTTCAGCAGGAAGGTAAGACAGTGCTGCTCGCCGCGGGTGACACCTTTCGCGCTGCCGCATGTGAGCAACTCGTCGCGTGGGGGGAGCGTAACCAGGTCACGGTCATTGCTCACGCGAGCAGTTCGCCGCAAAAAGCCGATCCCGCCGCTGTGATATTTGATGCCGTCAGCGCCGCAAAGGCGCGTGGTATTGATATTGTTCTTGCGGATACTGCTGGCCGGCTTACGACGCAGTCACACTTGATGGATGAGCTTAAAAAGGTAAAGCGAGTCATTGCCAAGGCTGAGCCGAGTGCGCCCCATGAAACGCTGCTGGTGCTCGACGCCAACACTGGGCAGAATGCCATCAATCAGGTGAACGCTTTTGATAACGCGCTTGGCCTGACTGGCCTTGTCATCACCAAACTCGACGGTACCGCCAAGGGGGGTGTCATTGCCGCAATCGCCAGGCAGCGCCAGCAAAAATCGCCATTGCCGATCCGCTTCATAGGAGTGGGCGAGGGCATAAACGATTTACGGCCATTCATGGCATCGGAATTTGTCGAGGCTGTGTTTGACTAAACAGAACTCGGGCAGCGATAGCAGCAAAATTAATGATTAGCTTCAGCCAGGTCTACAAGCGCTATCCCAATGGGTTCGAAGCGCTCATGAATGTGAGTTTTACCCTTGAGGCCGGCGAGATGGCCCTGATTACCGGTCATTCTGGCGCGGGCAAGACGACACTCCTGAGACTCATTGCAGCGATTGAACGGCCCACTTCCGGCAGCATCATTGTCAACGGGCAGAACGTCAGTGCGCTCAAGAGTGGAGCGATCCCCTTTCTCCGGCGCAACCTTGGACTGGTGTTTCAGGATCAGAAGATCCTGTTCGACCGTAACGTATTTAATAATGTACTGCTGCCCTTGCAAATCAGCGGCTTCAGTGCCAGGGCTGCCGCCGGACGAGTACGGGCCGCATTGGATAAGGTAGGCCTGCTGCGCAAGGAAAAAGTGCGACCCATCACGCTTTCAGGAGGAGAGCAGCAGCGCCTGTGCATCGCTCGCGCGATCGTCAACCGCCCCTCCATACTGATTGCGGATGAACCAACGGCAAACCTCGATGC
>DATJHX010000176.1:0-16142 GCA_035493655.1 Nitrosospira sp. | reverse complement strand
GCGGCCACGTCAATCACGTAGATAGTCAGGTCGGAAAGTTCCGGGCTGAACGTCGATGCGAGGTTATCCCCGCCGGATTCCACCAAAATGAGATCGAGATTGGGAAAGTCCGCAGTCATGCGGGCGATAGCTTCCAGGTTGATCGAGGCATCCTCCCTGATCGCGGTATGCGGGCAGCCGCCGGTTTCCACTCCCATCAAGCGCTCTGCCGGCAGTGCCTGGGCCCGTAGCAGGATCTCCATATCCTCTTTGGTATAGATATCATTGGTAATCACGGCCATCTCATACCGGTCGCGCATTTTTTTACTCAGCGCTTCGCACAGGGCTGTCTTTCCCGAACCGACCGGCCCGCCGATTCCGACCCTCAAGGGATTCGAGGGATTCGAGGGATTCGAGGGATTTGAGGGATTTGAGGGATTTGAGAGATTTGCTTGTTTGTTCATCATTTTCAGCATCAGTAAGAAATTCAGGATCGGTAAATTCGGCTGTATTGCGTTTCGTGCTGCATCGACAGCAATGACAGGCCCGGTGCCCAGTTGCACAGTTCGTCATCGCCAAGCCTGCGCGCATAAAGCGATGCCGACTCGATAATGGGGTGCAGGGAAAGCAGAAGACGCTGGCCGGATAACTGTCCAAGAGGAACGGATTTCACGCATACCAGCACCTGATTCTCGGCGAGCGAGAACAGCATTCCCAACAGGGCGCTTTCGTGCGGTACGGCCAGTGCTTCCGCCGCGCACGCGAATGCGGTTGGCAACGGAATTTCGGACAGGCTGGCAAGCATAGCCCGCAGTGTTTCATCTCCCATCTTCAGATCCATCACCAGCTTGCCCAGCGAGTAGCCCATCTGGATGGTTTCCGCGCGAAACTCGGCAGTATCGCGCGCAGCGACGAAGCGTTCCGTCCAGCATGTGATCGCCTCCGCGTCTCGGGCAGAGAAGGCTTTCAATAGCCGCCAAAGGATGGGGGCTTCGAAGTCCGCCACTACACCGAGCGATTCGGTTATCCACGTTCGGGCTGATTCTTCATCTTTGACCCAACCTGCCTCGATAGACGCCTCCAGCCCCTGCGAATAGGTATAAGCACCGATGGGCAGCGACGGGCTTGCCAATTGTAGTAATCGAAGTAGCGTGGTCGATTGCATTTGCCGTCTCTAAGATTTTATATCGGAAGGACGGTGGATTTTCTGGTGCACCGGGATGGGGGCCAATGGGCCATGGGAGCCATGGCTGTGAGAATGGTTGTGGCCTTCGCCATCATGATGGTGATGACCCCCACCGCTGTACGCGCCCGCCTCCGGCTCGAATTGCGCATTTTCTTCCTGCACGGTAGCGCCCAGGCCCTCCAGCATTTCCTTCAGTACGCTGTCCTGATAAATCCGCAGGAAACCATCGCCCACCTGAGTCTGGGTGTGACGATTGCCCAGATGGAAGGCACAGCGCAACAGATCATGCGGCGTATGGCAGGTAATCCGATATGTGGGCTCTTCCGCCGCCACAATGCGCACTACCTGTCCTTCATCGCTTCTCAGCAGATCGTTATTCCGCAGCACGGTGCCTCGCGCAGTAAAAATCGCGACCTCTTCTCCTGAGGCAAGCCTTGTTCGCAGCCGGCTGTTTTCGCGCAGTTCATAAGGCAAAACAAGCTGCGCGAAAACTGTGTCCGCATGCACTACTTTTGTAGTCAAGGTAAGCATTGCGATTTAAAACAGGAAATATCGTTGCGCCATCGGGAGGACATCCTCTGCACCACACGTGAGGAGCTGCCCGTCCGCCCGTACTTCATAGGTTTCCGGGTCGACTTCCATCTCGGGTGTGGCGCCGTTGTGGATCATGTCCTTCTTGCGCAAGTGGCGCGTGTTCTTTACCGCTATCAGATTTTTGTCCAGTTTGAGGTTATCGACCAGCCCCCCATTGAGCGCCGCTTGCGAGGTAAAGGTAAAGCAGGATGTCTTGATGCCGCCGCCATATCCCCCGAACATATACCGGTAGTGCACCGGCTGGGGAGTCGGAATGGAAGCGTTGGGATCACCCATCAGCGACGCCGCTATCATTCCGCCTTTCAGGATCATCGACGGTTTGACGCCAAAAAAGGCAGGACGCCACAAGACGAGGTCGGCGTATTTCCCCACCTCGACCGAGCCAATCACATGCGAAACCCCATGCGTAATTGCAGGATTGATCGTGTACTTCGCGATATAACGCTTGACGCGGAAATTGTCATTTTTGGAGTTGTCTTCCTGCAGCGTGCCGCGCTGGATTTTCATTTTGTGCGCCGTCTGCCAGGTACGTATGACCACTTCCCCAATACGCCCCATCGCCTGCGAATCCGACGACATCATGGAAATTGCGCCCATGTCATGCAAAATATCCTCGGCCGCGATAGTTTCCTTGCGTATGCGCGACTCAGCGAATGCAAGATCTTCAGGAATATCGGCATGCAGGTGGTGACATACCAACAGCATATCCAGGTGCTCGTCCAGCGTGTTGACAGTATAGGGCCGGGTCGGGTTGGTGGATGACGGGAGGACATTTTCCTGGCCCACAACCGCTATGATGTCCGGAGCATGCCCGCCCCCGGCGCCTTCGGTATGGAAAGTATGGATGGTCCGGTCCTTGAAAGCGGCGATCGTGTTTTCCAGGTAACCACCTTCATTGATGGTATCGGTGTGTATTGCAACCTGTATATCGTATTTGTCCGCAACGCTCAGGCAATTGTCGATAGCCGCGTAGGTCGTTCCCCAGTCTTCGTGCAGCTTGAGGCCGCATGCTCCGGCAAGCACCTGCTCTTCCAGCGGAACTGGCAGACTGACATTGCCCTTACCAAAAAAACCGGTATTCATCACCATGCCGTCCGAGGCCCTGAGCATTGAATGGATGTGCCATGGGCCAGGCGTACAGGTTGTCGCCGCTGTGCCAACTGCTGGTCCGGTTCCCCCGCCCAGCATGGTGGTGATTCCATTCATCATTGCATCTTCTGCCTGCTGGGGACAAATGAAGTGGATATGGCTGTCGATGCCGCCAGCGGTAAGAATCATGTTTTCACCGGCAATGATTTCTGTTGCCGCGCCGATCATCATGGTGATATTAGGCTGAATGTCTGGGTTTCCGGCTTTGCCGATCGCGGCAATCTTGCCATCCTTGAGGCCGACATCGGCCTTGACGATGCCCCAGTGATCCACGATCACTGCGTTTGTAATAACGGTATCCATCACGTTCGCATGATTTCCCTGCGATTGTCCCATTCCATCCCGGATCACTTTACCGCCGCCGAATTTCACTTCTTCACCGTAAGTGGTGAAGTCTTTTTCAATCTCTATGATAAGTTCCGTATCGGCCAAGCGGACCCGGTCACCGGTGGTTGGCCCCATCATCTCCACGTAAGCCTGCCGGGAAATTTTTAAACTCATTTTTTTGCTCCTTTATCAGATTGTGGCATGTCTATAGTCTCGTTATTTCAGCTTGCCCATCACCTTCTGATTGAAACCATATACCATCCGGTTTCCCGCAAGCTCAACAAGTTCAACAGTACGCTCCTGCCCCGGCTCAAAGCGTACTGCGGTACCAGCCATGATATTCAGGCGCATGCCATATGCGGCATCCCGGTCGAATTTCATGGCGGAATTGACCTCGTAGAAATGAAAATGCGAGCCGATCTGTATCGGCCGATCTCCGCCATTGGAAACGGTCAATGCCGTCGTTTTGCGTCCCTCGTTTAACTCTATATCACCCGGTTGCGTAAATATTTCTCCCGGAATCATGGGTGTTCTTGCCATGTTAATCTCCTGGTTTTGGGAATCGATTTCTAGGGAATCGGGTTGTGCACGGTTACAAGCTTGGTCCCATCCGGGAAGGTCGCTTCGACCTGAATATCGGGAATCATCTCCGGAACGCCTTCCATCACATCGGAACGTGTCAACACTTTTCTGCCGTCCGCCATGAGTTCTGCCACGGTATGGCCGTCGCGCGCGCCTTCGAGCACTGCGCAGGTGATCAGTGCAACCGCTTCCGGATAATTGAGGCGCAAGCCGCGCGCCTTGCGCCTTTCCGCCAGCAATCCGGCGGTAAATATCTGGAGCTTGTCTTTTTCCCTTGGTGTCAGGTCCATTTGCTTCCTCCTCGATAGATAAACATTGTTCGATCTTCCGGCGACCAGTAAATGCAAAACTCATTGGCCCAAGTGGAGATACCGGGCGGCGTCATGTATTCCAGATGCGCGGCACCACTGCCCTCCGGCCCAGCATCACCGGACGGAGATGACTCCACACATCCAGCATTACCCGCCGTGCCGCCTGGCTTGAATTGCCCAGGTAACGCGCAACCACCAACCCTTTCAATTGAGAAATGCCGGCCCGGCCCCCAGGTCCCGCAATTACGGTTGCGCTTTCCCGTGCCGCCTCCAATACCGCTGCGGAAGCGGTCTGCCCCACGGCAACCAAAGTTGCGCACACCGTGCTGCCAGCAAGCAAAAGCGGATTCCGCATGGCGGGACTGCCACCCGACAATCTCAGTTGTTCATACCAGATCAGCTTGCCTTCGCGGCGAATGCCGATACGCTGGCGAATCTCGCCGCCACTGAAGGATTCGCCTGATGCCGTGCGGCCAAAACATAGAATCTCACAGCCGATATAGCTTGCATCTTTCCCCAACGCTACATCATGCTCCAGCTCGACATTGACGTTATCAAAAAAAATGGTTTCCTGCGGTAACCATTCGAGTGAACCGCCCGAACTGACTTCCAGCATTACATTTTGATGTGACACATGGCCGTTGGCTTTGTACCATTTAGCCGCGCCCGGAGTCGCGAGTTGAGCACTGGCCGCATTACCAACCCTGGCGGTAACCTGCAATTGGTCGCCTCCTACGACCCCGCCCGGTGGATGTATGATAACCACCTGGCAAACCTCCCGGCCTTCCGGATAGAACGGCTTTTGAACCACCAATGGGCCGAAATGGTCCCTGCCGACCAACCGGGTAGTATCACCATCCCTTTCAAAGCTCAAGGACAGCGACGCTCGCAAGGGGGTATAAGGTATGTCACGCACTGTGATTAAAGCAGGCGCCAGATATGAGCGGGAAGTGCTGGGCGCGGCCGGTTCTCGTTTCTCCGCTCGCTTGTCCGCCGCATTGTCCGAACGCGCGCTCACGTGCATTTTTTACTGCTGCTTCCGATATTTCCAGGCCCTTGCCTCATTCTGGCGTTCATAAAAATAAATCCGATAAGATGCCGGTGAATGCATTACTGTTCTTGCCCCAGGACAGGCGGTGGAACGCGGCATTACATCTGTAACTGGAAGGATAACTTGAAGACATCGACCTTTTGGCCAGTTACGGTTGGGGCATAGTTCAAACCTTTGGTGAAAAGATCGCCATGCTGGTAATACGCTGAAATACGGGCTTTAAAGCCATCGATAACATAATTCACGCCCCCCTCTATTTCCTCGCGGTTACTGCTGTGATTGGGTTGAATGCTGGTATATCGTCCATAGGGCTGGAACCTTCCGATCCCAATCTTGACGGGTATCAGGTACAGCCCGGTGACCGTCCACGATTTCCCGTCAAACATGCAAAAACAGTCACCATCGGCAAACGCGGCGGTCGAATAATTGGCGTAAAACTGCTTGTACTCGGCATTGACGGTTGCCACCCCCAAATTTCGGGGCAGCACTTTTTCCAGAAGCGCGTCGCCGACGAGTCCAAGAAAATTACTCCGATGGGCAAACGAACCCGCGCCATCTTTCTGATAGGACGCACCAAATGCCAGAGCCAGGATATCGCCGGCCTTGCCGAAATACGTGCTGCTAGTGTAGTAGCCAGGGTTTTTCTCGGGATTCAAAAAATTGTAGGTGAAGCGCCCAGCCCAAACCGGGCTGTCAGCCTGGTTGGGTCCAAAACCCGGGGCTGATGTCAACCCCCGGTACACGCCGACCGCGTATTGCAGCGTACCCCTGACAAACCCGGGTTCAACACTTCCCCAGAACGTTCCGCCGTCATCACGGCCATATCGGCCCGCGCCACCGGCTCCGAACCTGGTGCTGAAATCCTGGGAGAAAAAAGGCGTCTTGAAGGCATCATGGGTAGCCTGGAAAAAAGGCCCGCTCAATTCACCCCGCTCGGTGGGCACCAGCATGCGCCCGCCCCAGATGTTGATGTATTTGTTGAATTCGAGTTTCCCGATCGCGTCGAGAATGTTGTAAGACATCTTGGGATTATTTCCCGGATGAGTGTTATCGCAGAAAAAACATTCGGTATTGAGCTCGAACTTAACATATTTATGGACTTGCCCGTTGATGTAGAGACGGGCATTGTCGATGATAAACCTCTCATCGAAGCGGTCAGTCGCCTTATTCTCCGCCCACCGGCCCGAACCGCGAAAACCCATACCCACGGTCATCCAGCGAGTATCATCGATTGTGTACTTCGGGCCGGCCGGAACCGTAAAGTCAGCCGCGCCAACCGTAAATGATGATAAAAACAGATTGCCCGCGATCAACGCTGCAAGCAAGAGAGAGCGAACCAGGAAATATCCTGCTTGCTTCCCGAAGTCATTCTTTTGTAAATCACTCTCAGCCGCAGTTCCGATATAACTGGCCATTACGCACCCTTTCAAGATTCTTTTATTGCCAGACTCTTATCGCTAAACTCTTTTAAACTAGGGCCTATTAACACTTGTTTCGTACTCGCGACGGTGACGGATTTCAGCCGGAACGAGGCGCGAGGCCACGCAGCAGAGTAGGCTCTGTAAGTGGCGAGTAACGATGGGCTGGGTGAAATCCGTCCCGTCCCTCCGGGTTGCGGACGAAAAAACGCGGGTGCTGCGTTGCAAAGCTTGGCCATAGGCTCACTATGCCTGCGCTTCGCGCCTTGCCCACGCCTTTTCGTGCAGCAACGCGAGCACGAAACAAGTGTTAACAGGCCCTAGAGTTTCTTCCCTGAACCTGTCATCCGAACTGTCAAATCATGCAGCGATTTTCGCTACCAGTCATTAATAAATATCCACAATTTGCAAATATCGTATATGAACATTTTCTCAATATGTATTACAGATTGTGCCTGGGACAGACTGGCAGGGCGATAGCGCGAGCAATAGGGCCGCTGAAGCTGGACTGGGTATACGAAAAGATTAGCAAACAAAACAGCAACGCGCTGAGATACTGCGGCTTCGATTGGTTTGAGCTGAGTCTGCGAACGGTCAGGCAGAACAAGTGGCGTTGATTTGATTTTATTGGAAATGTAAAGATAAACATGAGAATCGGCCTTTTTACAAATTTTTATCTCATCTTTATCCTGCTGGTACTCAGCTCGCTAATACTGTTTTCCGCGCGGGCGCTGGATATCCTGGATGATATCACCGACGCTGAGCGGCAAAAATACCGGTCCCTGCAGCTTGCAAATGAGTTATTTCAGAGCTCCGAAGATCTCACAAAGGCTGCCCGCAGCTACATCATCACAGGCGATTCCATCTATGAGCGCTTCTTTTTTGAGATTCTCGATATTCGTAACGGCAAACGGCCCCGGCCTCAGGATTACTCAATGACCTATAGGGAGTCTGATAGCTCCCGCAGCTCCGACACATCGGGTAATGCAGTTTCCCTGATGGATTTGATGCGCCGCGAGGGTTTCAGTGAACGGGAACTTGATCTGCTGCAGCAATCCCAGAGGAATTCCGACAGCCTGGTCAATCTGGAAAAACAGGCTTTCGCGGCAATAAAAGGGTTATGCGAAGACCGATACGGAAATTTCACGCTGCCTTGCGCGCCTGACCGCGACTTCGCCATCAAACTGCTATTCGGCAAGCGTTACCAGGCCGAGAAAGATAGAATCATGGCTCCCATCCGCCAATTCATGCTGGAACTGGATAATCGCACCCAAACGACGCTGGGCAATTTACAGGCGAAATTCCAGCAGCAAATCCTGCTGATACTGGCAGTGCTTTGCACTGCACTGCTAGTCGTAACGATTGCCACTTTTTATATGCGCAGAAATGTTCTGCGTCCACTCGACGATCTCAGCCGGCAGGCGAGCCGCATCGCGCAAGGCAGTTATTCCAGTCGCTGCGATATTTCCACTCGTAACGAAATCGCCGAGCTCGGCGCTGGCTTCAACACCATGGCGCAAGCGATTGAACGTGAAGTCGTCAAGCTCAAGCAGGTCGAAGAATCCTTACGCGAGAGATTAAAGGAAATCAATTGTTTCTACGCGATCCGCCGCGGCATGGAATCCGCATCGCTGGAGGAAATTTGCAGGATCATTTTTGTACAACTGATCGAGGCAATGCACTATCCCCATATTGCCACCATCAAAATCGAACTGGATGGCAAGCAGTTTGTTTCCGATCGATATGACAAGGACTACAAACGCCAATTACGAAAGGATATTGTGGTCCATGGGAAAGCCTGCGGCTGGATAGCTGTATTTTACAGCGACGACCGGCCTTTCCTGCTGCCTGAGGAGCAGAATCTGATCGACGTCATTGGGGATGATTTAGGAAAGTGGCTGGAGCACAGGCAGGCGGAAACGCGCGTTCTTGTAGAGCAGGAGCTTCGGGTACGCGATGCGGCCATACGGGAATTTGCTGCTCATGTGGAGCGTATGCGGGAAGAAGACCGTAAATATATTGCCCGTGAGATTCATGATGAACTGGGCCAGCTCCTGGCGGCATTGCATCTTGAAATCTCGTTATTAAAAGGCGCAACGGACGAAAACAATAAAAATGAAAGAATCGAAATTATCAGGCGCAACATGGCGGAACTCGTGGATAGGGCAGATCAGAGCGTGCGCAACGTCGCCGAACATTTGCGCCCCGCCTCACTCGGCTTGGGGATCGCATCGGCCCTTAAAAAACTGACCGATGAGTTCAGGAAGCATAGCGGTGTAAGCTGCATGCTACGGCTGATGCCGGAACCGATCGATCTGGATGAAGACCAGACTGTGGCGATATTTCGGATCGTGCAGGAATCATTGACCAACGTAGCGCGACATGCGGGAGCAAGTTGTGCCGAGGTCAGCCTGTGGCGAAGCGGATGCGATCTTGTTGTTGAAGTAAGGGATAACGGAAGAGGGTTCGATTCGGGGGGCGCCACAAATAAAAAATCATTCGGTCTGACCGGAATGCGCGAGCGGGCAGCTGTTCTGGGAGGTAGTATTGTTATTGCCAGCGGTGCAGGGCAGCAAGGAACTGCGGTCAGTGTGCGTCTACCAATAGAAGCAAACAATAGGATTTCATGATTCAGTCATCCACTCGGACACTTTGCAGGAATGGTTACCGGTGGGTGTTGGGGGGCAGAATTAGTACAGGTCGGCCGGCCCCTCCGGTACTAACGCGCGTCGACAGGTATCAATGAGGTAATGGAGATGATGATCAATGTCTTTCTGGCTGATGACCATAGGCTGTTTCGGGATGGCCTGAAACGGATCCTTGGCGAAACAGCCGACATCGTTGTGGTAGGTGAAGCGGGAGACGGCCATGAGGCAGTGGAGAAAATGCGGGTTGGCGGATGGGATGTGGCATTACTGGACGTCAACATGCCGGGCATGAATGGGCTGGAAGTATTGAAACGGATAATGAATGGTGGGGCGAAGCCCCAAGTGCTGATGCTGAGCACTTATCATGAAGATGAATATGCCATCAGATCGATACGGGCGGGCGCCTCAGCTTACCTGACCAAGAATAGCCCGACCGACCTGCTGCTATCGGTTATCCGGCGCCTTGCAAGCGGAGGGAAGTATATCGATCCGCAACTGGCCGAGAAACTGTTATTCGATCTTGGCCCAATATCGACAATACCGCTGCATTCGACACTTTCCGATCGGGAGCTCAATGTCCTCAAGCTTATCGCCGTTGGCATATCGCTAACCGAAATCTCGCAAAAGCTGGCATTAAGCGCGAAAACCGTAAGTACTTACCGCGCCCGCATTCTGGAAAAGATGAAAATGCAGAACAACGCCCAGTTAGTCCGCTATGCGATGGAGCATAAACTGCTGGAGTAACGATTTATGCGAAAATAATATCAGACGTTCCACGTATAGGCTTTTCCCGCTTTTTTTCCTGATTTTCCTCTTTCCGAAACGAGTTCCTCAGGGCCAAGTTCACTCCTTAACGCAGGCATTCTTGTGGCGGACTTGTGCATATTCTATCCTATTTGCATATCCGCGAGCTGAGTCGATGACTGAAGAGCGTTAATGGGATTTCGATGAAGATGCGGCACTGAATCAGGTATGCGCTCTTGCAGGATATCGACTGGCAGAAGATGCAATTTTCCGTGCCGCACTCCGCGCGTGGCAATAATCAGATTGGCAAAATTTTTTACGCTTTTGACAGCACCCTTCAGGATAATCACCTCAAGGCAATTATCATGATCCATATGCACATGCATAGTAGATAGCGCGAGATCATGATGCTGATGCTGTGCCGCAGTAATGGAGTTGGCCAGTTCACTTTCGTGATGATTATAGATGTAACTGAGAGAAGCAATGCAATGACCTTCTGCCTGTTCATCCGAGTGGACGGTTTCCAGCAGGTCACGTATCAGGTCGCGCATGGCTTCCGAGCGATTGAAATAGCCACGCTTGTGTATTACTGCATCAAACTGCCGGGCGAGCTGGTCATTAAGCGATATAGTAAGGCGTTCCATATTAAAATTTTTATATGTTTTGAATGAATTTCAGACAGGTTCACGAAAATAAATAGATGTTATAAGTGATCGACATTCTTCCGGAAGCTCTACCGCAGGGCGTCAGTCAGCCAAGAATACAGCACAGATAGTGGGAATATCTGTCAGGGAAAGGTGAAACAGGATGTAAGGGTAACTGAACGCCTTGTCAGGAATTCCCTACATTCGTTTCATTGGATGAATGATGGAACCGGAATGCCGATACAACCACTACCATGGGACGCATTAAAAGACGAACAGATGCGAGTGGAAAAAAAACAGAAGCTTTAGCGGGGATATTTTAGCGAGTGGTTTTCTTGCCGCTGTCTTCCAATACGTGGAAGAAAATTTCGTCCTGCCTGATCATGCCCAGTTCGCTGCGGGCACGCTCTTCAATGGCCTCATAGCCTTGCTTGAGATCGCGAACTTCTGCATCCAGTGTAGCATTGCGCATTTGCAGTTTCCGGTTGGTTTCGTGTTGCGCGGTAATCTGCTGGTCAACTTCCCATACTTTGAACCACCCCCCCTTGCCCAGCCATAGCGGGTATTGCAGCAGGACAATGAGGATGGTGAGTACCAGGCTCAGTATTTTCACGGAATATGCCGAATTATCGTTCCCATAACCGAGACCTAGTTTCCGTTACCTTGCCCGCCCAAGGGCGGCAGCCACAGCTCAGTCTTACCTGAGTTGATAGAAGGCTTCGCGTCCGGGGTAGCTGGCGGAGTCTCCAAGATCCTCTTCAATACGCAGCAACTGGTTATATTTTGCGAGGCGATCGGAGCGGGAGAGTGAGCCAGTCTTGATTTGCAGGGCATTGGTTGCAACCGCGATATCGGCGATTGTCGTATCTTCGGTTTCACCGGAACGATGTGATACCACCGCTGTATAACCCGCACGCTTCGCATTTTCAATAGCCGAAAGCGCTTCGGTGAGCGTACCGATCTGATTCAGTTTAATAAGTATGGAATTCGCTATCCCTTGTGCGATGCCTTCTTTCAGGATGGCAGTATTGGTTACGAAAATGTCATCCCCGACCAGTTGCACCGATTTCCCCAGCCTGGCGGTAAGCAGTTTCCATCCGTCCCAGTCGTGCTCGCTCATGCCGTCTTCAATGCTCAGAATAGGATATTTGTCCACCCAAGTGGCAAGATAATCGGCGAACTGCATCGAGTCGAGGATCAAACCGTCCGATGCCAGATGATATTTTCCGTCATGGAAAAATTCAGAGCTTGCGCAATCCACACCGATGGCAACATCCGGACCTGGCAAATAGCCCGCTTTCTCTATGGCCTCCATGATCAGTTGCAGCGCCGACTCATTATTGGCCAGATTGGGGGCAAATCCACCCTCGTCACCTACAGCGGTATGCATGCCCTTGCTGTCAAGCAATCCTTTCAACGCATGAAATATCTCGGCTCCGCAACGCAGAGCTTCGCGAAAACTCTGTGCTCCCAATGGAATGATCACGAACTCCTGCATATCGATTTTGTTGTTGGCATGCACGCCTCCATTGATGACATTCATCATTGGCACAGGCATAGCCATCGGGCCAGCGCCGCCCAAATATCGGTATAACGGCAGGCCGGACTCCTCCGCCGCCGCCTTCGCGACTGCCAGTGATACTGCGAGAATCGCATTAGCGCCGAGCCTTGATTTATTCCCACTGCCATCGAGATCAATCAGCGTCCGGTCGATAAAACCCTGCTCCATTGCATCAAGGCCCATGATGGCTTCAGAAATTTCGGTATTGACGTTCTCCACCGCTTTCAATACGCCCTTGCCGCCATAGCGCCGGGCGTCATTATCGCGCAGTTCAACCGCTTCCCTGGTGCCAACGGATGCGCCGGAAGGTACAGCCGCTCGTCCCAGCACCCCTGATTCAAGTAATACGTCCGCTTCCACGGTAGGATTTCCGCGCGAATCCAGAATTTCGCGGGCAATGACATCAACAATTGCACTCATGCTATTTTTCCCTGATCATTAATTGTAGATTTTTATTAAAAAGTGTTTTTTGATTATTTTGGATTTTTGAAACCTGTGGATGGAGAGCGATTTCCAGTGCCTTCCCGATGCTCGATTGCTAATTCTTCAAAAAATGGGAGTGATCCAGGCTGGCTTTTGCAGAATAAAATTCTGGGAGATAAGTTGGGGTTATACGATGTTTTTCAGCTTGCCGAAACTTGTCGCTTCGGAACTTGCCCCTTCGGTGGTGGCGCGCTTATTCGCGTAACCGATGGCCGCCTCGATAAACGCGCTAAACAGCGGATGTCCCGCTTTGGGTGTGGAAGTAAATTCAGGATGAAATTGACAGGCAACAAACCACGGATGCTCGCTCTGCGGCAACTCGACCATCTCGCACAACCCTTCTCCCGCCGATACCGCGCTTATGCGCAGGCCAGCTTCCTCCAATCTTGGTATGTATTTATTATTGACTTCGTAACGATGACGGTGGCGCTCGATAACCTTGCCGGCGCCATAAATTTTGCGAACCAGCGAATCTTCTTTCAGCAGGCATTCTTGCCCGCCCAAGCGCATGGTGCCGCCGAGATCCGACTCGACATCGCGTGATTCCACGTGACCTTCAGGAGTGCGCCATTCGGTCGTCAGACCGATGACCGGATATGGCGCATCAGGATGAAATTCGGTGCTGTGAGCGTCCTCCATTCCCGCTTTGTCGCGGGCGTATTCGATTACCGCCAATTGCATGCCCAGGCAGATGCCAAGATAAGGGATACAGTTTTCACGCGCATGGCGGATCGCCATGATCTTGCCTTCTACCCCGCGTTTACCGAAACCCCCCGGAACAAGTATCGCATCCATACCCGCCAGACAGGCCGTTCCCTGTTTCTCGATATTTTCGGAATCGGTGTAATGAATATTGATTTTGCTGCGGGTATGAATTCCGGCGTGAATCAGCGCTTCAGACAAGGATTTGTACGACTCCCGCAAGTCTACGTATTTCCCCACCAGTGCGATGTCAATCGTACGTTCCGGGTGTTCCAGGGCATGAACCAGGCTTTTCCAGATGCTCAGATCTGCCGCCTTCGCAAGAATAGTGAGCTTATGGCAGACGATTTCATCCAGCATCTGATCATGTAATAACGCGGGGATTTTATAGATGCTATCCACATCCAATGCGAGAATTACCGCTTCTTCGCACACATTGGTAAACAATGCAATTTTTCTGCGCTCTTCCGACGGTAGCTCACGGTCGGCCCGGCACAGCAAAACATCCGGCTGTATGCCAATTTCACGCAGTTCCTTGACCGAATGCTGGGTTGGCTTGGTTTTCAATTCCCCCGCTGACGCAATGTAGGGCAATAATGTCAGGTGAATGAAACAGGTGTCGTTGCGCGGGAGTTGCACTGCCATCTGCCGGATTGCTTCAAGAAACGGCAGCGACTCGATATCGCCAACCGTACCACCGATCTCGACAATGGCTACTTGTGAGTCACCCGCTCCCGCCTTGATCTGCTGTTTGATTTCGTCGGTGATATGAGGAATGACTTGGACCGTGCCGCCGAGATAATCGCCGCGCCGTTCCTTCTTGATGACGCTCTCGTAAATCTGGCCCGTGGTGAAATTATTGCGCCGGCTCATCTTCCCGCTGATAAATCGCTCATAATGGCCGAGATCGAGGTCGGTTTCCGCGCCGTCTTCAGTAACGAAAACTTCACCATGCTGAAATGGGCTCATGGTGCCGGGATCCACATTGATGTAGGGATCCAGCTTAAGCAAGGTGACTTTGATACCGCGAGTTTCGAGAATAGCCGCAAGAGAGGCCGCGGCGATGCCTTTCCCTAAAGAAGAGACTACACCACCCGTCACAAATACGTATTTTGTCATGGGCCATTATGATACCGGAAAAGGCCTGCCCGGACAAATAACCCGGATGAGATCATGGATTCTCAAATAGAAAATTGATTGCTCTCGTGTTGATACTAAGGTGAAGTAATAGAATCAATTTTCAACCCGGATAATCCATTAGGACGCGAGATGACAGTGAGGCAGGTTGCGAGACGGTTTTGTCGATTGGGAGAGGTCCATAGCCTGGTCTATGTATGCCCAGCAAGCGGCGAAAATGGCCGCAAACCGACCGACAGCACTCGCGCAGGCTTGGAGAGACGCCTAATGGATTACCTGGGTTCAATATAAACTTCGGTTCCAGGATCCACTCGAGCGAACAAATCCAGTAAATCCGCGTTATTCATGCGAATACAGCCGATGGAACCTGGCTTGCCCATTTCCACGGTATCCGGACTGCCATGAATATAGATGTAACGGCGCATCGTATCGACCGAACCCAGGCGATTGAAGCCCGGCTCACAACCCGAAAGCCACAGAATACGCGTGAGAATCCAGTCGCGACCGGGATAACGCGCGCCCAGCTCAGGCGAATAAATTTCACCAGTGGGTCTGCGTCTGACGAAGACCGTATTGATCGGCTGTCGCGCGCCAATCTTGGCGCGAATGATGTGCTTCCCCAGCGGCGTGCAAAAGCTTCCATTCTTTTGCCCTACCCCGTTTCTTGCCGAGGAAATGCGGTACCGCGCGCCGGCATGATTGTTGTTGCCGTATAAATACAGCTCCTGCGAAGGAATATCGATCATGATTCTCATTGATGCTCTAACCCAGCCTTCGTGACTGTCTTGCGGCGTTCGGAAAAAAAATGTTTCAATCGGCTACCCCCCTCCTCCGCCAGGACATTGCCGGTCACCTGCATATGATGGTTGAGCCTTAATTCAGCCGGAAGATCGATGACGCTCCCGCAAGCTCCTGTCTTGCCATCGCTTGCTCCATAAACCAGTCGCGCGATACGCGCGTGGAAGATTGCCCCTACGCACATCGCGCAGGGCTCCAGCGTGACGTAGAGCGTGCAGCCAAGCAGACGATAGTTGCGCATATGCTGCGCCGCCTCCCGTAATGCCATTACCTCCGCATGAGCGGTAGGGTCCGATGTCGAGATTGGACGGTTGTAGCCGCGGCCAATAATTATGCCGTTCTTCACCATCACTGCACCAACTGGCACCTCGCCGATTTCCTGCGCCTGGTCTGCGAGCTCAAGCGCAGCTCGCATGAAGTCAATATCACTGCTGATCATGACTTTGTCGATAAAAGAATCATAATTTTAATGATGATTTGCTATTTATTATTTCATGATCTATTAAAAAGAATAATGGCGGATACGAATTTGTTTTTTTAAGAATCTGGCGGGATCGATGAATCTGGCGGGATCGATTAATGGGGTCAAGCCCAGATGGAGAAACGCATGCCAACAAATTATTTTGCCGGTGCGCCGGACAAGTGGCCTGAGCTGCCTCCTCTGCAAGATTGGCAGGATACTTGCACCACGCTCCATATGTGGACCCAGATTGTGGGCAAGATTCGGCTGGAACTTTCTCCAAATGTAAATCACTGGTGGGGTTGCACTCTCTATGTCAACACCCGCGGCCTTACCACTTCTCCCATTCCCTATGGAATATTTACTTT
>DATJHX010000175.1:0-5946 GCA_035493655.1 Nitrosospira sp. | reverse complement strand
GAGGTACTGGTTTATACCGCTGACCAGAAGGATTTATTCGCCCGCATCTGCGATTTTTTCGATCGCAGCGATTACAACATCGTGCAAGCCAAAATTCGTACCACGCGGCATGGTTATGCTCTGGATACCTTCCTGGTGCTGGATTCCGGCGAGATGGCGGATGGCGATCCTGATGTATCAGCCTTTATAGAGCATGAACTGACAGATCAATTACAACAGAAAGGGCCGCTGGAACCTCCGCTACGAGGACGCCTGAGCCGGCATCTCAAGCATTTTCCCATTACGCCGGAAGTTGACATCGAATCCGATGAAAAAGGCGTATTCCATATTTTGTCGATTATTGCGGGCGACCAGCCCGGACTGTTGTCAAGAATCGCGCGAGTGCTGGTGCAGTTCGGCGTAAATGTCCACAGCGCCCGCATCAATACGATGGGCGATCGTGCTGAGGATACGTTCCTGGTTACAGGAGAAATATTGAGCCAGGCGAAGACACTGATCCATCTGGAAACAAAGCTGTTAGCGGCGGTGCAGACCTCAAACGAAACAGCGAATGAAACAGCCAATGAAACAGTCAATGAGCCTCCGAAAAAAACTGTCGCGGGGCAGACGGCTTAAAACGTTTACACCAATGACTCGGGTGGTAACAGCGGACCGATGAGCGCATCGGATGGGCTGAACGCGATTTAGCCCGTTCATCAACGATCCGAGGAGAGCCTATCCCCTCCGTTGCCGGGGCCGCCCTGGAACACCGTGTACTTACGCTATCGCATCTGCAGATTCGGCTTCCGATACCTCCAGGCGGATACGCAGCAGGCGCGCGGCTGCAACCATCCGCGTCAGAGCTGTGACAACTTCAGCCCAGGTCCGGGTCTTCAAGCCGCAATCGGGGTTGACCCATAACTGTTCCGGGTCAATCACTGAACAAGCTCTCTCCAGCAATTCCAATATCTCCTCCGTCTGAGGGATTCTTGGCGAATGGATATCGTACACGCCAGGTCCAATTTCGTTGGGATACTTGAATTGACCGAATCCGTTCAACAATTCCATGCGCGAGCGCGAGGTTTCGATTGTAATAACGTCGGCATCCATATCCGCAATCGAGGGCAGGATGTCGTTGAATTCCGAGTAGCACATGTGGGTATGTATCTGCGTATCATCCTTCACCCCCGAGCTGGACACCCGAAATGCCTCTACCGCCCACTTCAAATAACCACCCCAATCCGCTTTTTTCAGTGGCAGCCCTTCACGAAAAGCCGGCTCATCGATCTGGATCATTCCGATGCCGGCCTGCTCCAGATCGGCCACTTCGTCGCGGATGGCAAGCGCCAGTTGAAGAGCTGTAACCGGGCGGGGCTGGTCATCTCGCACGAACGACCACATCAACATTGTAATAGGCCCCGTCAACATGCCTTTGACGGGCTTGGCGGTCTGGCTTTGCGCATACTCGATCCAGTCCACGGTCATCGGTTCGGGCCGGTAAATATCACCGTAGAGGATAGGCGGCTTTACGCAACGCGAGCCATAGCTTTGAACCCATCCATTTTCTGTAAAAGCATAACCCCATAACTGCTCACCGAAATACTCCACCATGTCGTTGCGCTCGGGCTCCCCGTGCACAAATACGTCCAAGCCGATTTCTTCCTGCTTTCTTACCGCCAGCCGTATTTCTTCACGCATCGACTCCAGATACTGCAGGTGAGTGGCTTCGCCTTTCCTGAACGCTGCACGAACCTTGCGAATCTCCGGAGTTTGGGGAAACGAACCTATCGTTGTGGTAGGCAGAAGGGGAAGTTGAAAACGCTTATGTTGCAGCAACCGCCGTGCGGAAAACGGATTTGCACGTTCGCTATCCCTTTTCGTCAGATGCTGAAGACGATCCTGCACAACGGGGTGGTGTATGCGAGGTGACTGCTGGCGCATTTGCCTTACCCGGGTAGAGGCATCCAATCGCTCGCGTATTGCATCTTCCCCGCTGTTCAGGCCCTGTCCGAGGGTTGCAATTTCACCTAGTTTTTGCACCGAGAACGCCAACCAGTTCCTGATCTCTTTGTCCAGCCGCGTTTCCAGGTCGAGATCCACCGGGCAATGCAGAAGCGAGCAGCTAGGCGCTATCCATAATCTTTCTCCCAGGGAGGAGTGAGCACCGCGCAGCGTAGCGAGCCCTTGCGCAAGATCCGCACGCCAGATATTACGCCCATCAATGATGCCCAGCGACAGCACTTTCTCCGCTGGATAACCGTCAAGAAAAGTATCCAGCTGACCCGGTGCACGACACACATCAATATGGAGGCCATGCACTGGCAGCTTTTTCAAACGCTCCGCATGGTTATCCACTGCCTCGAAATAGGTTGTCAACAGGAGTTTCGGCAGTGATACTTCAGCATCACGAAAGGCCAAGTACGCCTGGTCCAGTCCATGCAGCCACTCCTCATCTAAATCAAGCGCCAATAATGGCTCGTCGATCTGGACCCATTCCACGCGATGGAACGCTAGCTGGGCCAGGATATCGCGATAAACCGGCAACAGATGCGGTAATAGCTCAAGGCGATTGAAGCCTGGCTGGGTTTCCTTGCCCAGATAGAGATAAGTCAGCGGTCCGATAAGCACGACTTTTGGAGAAATTCCGAGGGCTTGGGCCTCGGCCACTTCCCTGAAGAGCTGGAGGGAGGCAATCCGAAATGTGGTGTTCGCATTGAACTCGGGGACGATATAGTGGTAGTTGGTGTCGAACCATTTGGTCATTTCCATGGCCGGCTGAGTCTGGGTTCCTCTCGCCATGGCGAAGTACATGGCCAGGTCTATTTCTCCGCCATCCGGGGCATTGAATCGCGCGGGCACCGCCCCAAGCAGTGCGGTCATGTTCAGCATTTGATCGTAAAAGGCGAAATCGCCGACAGGAATCAAGTCGATGCCTGCCTCATGTTGCAAGAGCCACTGGTGTTTTCTTATTTCTGCCGCAGTTGCTTCCAGCCGCCGGTCGTCCATATCCCCGCGCCAGTATGCCTCAAGCGCGTGCTTCAACTCTCGCCGCGCCCCGATGCGCGGAAATCCCAGGTTGTGCGTCAATGCCATTGGTCGATCTCCTGTGTTTATTCGTACGAATCCGAATGCAGATCCATTGCAATAGTGGATGATTGTGTGGCAGACTAACTTATGAATCAAATGAAATTTTATAAAAAAATAATGAATATAATTCATATCTATTAATTAATACTCATGTCGTACGCATCCATACTTGAATTGCGCCACCTGCGCACGCTTGTGGCGCTGCAGGAAACCGGCAGCGTATCAGGCGCCGCCAAACACGTACATCTTACGCAGTCCGCGCTATCGCATCAGCTCAAAACCCTGCAGGAGCACTACGGGCTATCCATCGTGCAGCGCCGGGGGCAATCCGTTGAACTTACCGATGCTGGAAAGCATCTGGTAGTACTTGCCGAAAAGGTACTGGAAGAGATTCAGGCGGCGGAGCGAGGCTTGGCGCAATTATCCCGGCAGACCTCGGGCAGCCTGCGCATCGCACTGGAATGCCACACCTGTTTTGATTGGCTGATGCCGCTCATGGATGCGTTCCGTCAGAACTGGCCGGATGTTGAACTCGACCTGGTTTCCGGATTCCACAGCGATCCCGTCAAGCTGCTGGAAGAAGGGGGTGCAGATGTGGTGATTGGATCGGAGTGTAAGCCGCGGCGCGGCGTGGTCCATCATCCGCTATTCCGGTTCGAAATTCTCGCGGTGCTCGCGCCAGAGCACCCGTTACGCTCAAAGCGGGTATTGCATGCGCCGGATTTCGCCGACTTGACGCTGATTACCTATCCGGTCCCGGAGGATCGCATCGACCTGATTCTTCATGTGCTGAAACCTGCCGGCATCCATCCGCAACGGCGGACGGCGGAACTGACGGTAGCTATACTGCAACTGGTCGCCAGCCGTCGTGGAGTTGCCGCACTGCCGAGTTGGGGTCTCAAGAATTATATCGATCACGATTATGTGATTGCCCGCCGCATCGGCACACACGGGCTATGGAGCGATCTGTACATATCGACACTCAAGGAAACCGCTTCCCGCCCTTATCTGCGAGATTTCCTCACGACTGCAAGGAAAACCTGCTTTGCGACTCTGGACGGGATCATTCCGTTGGAGTGATTTCAAAAAAACACGCAACGACAAGGTGAAAGCGTGAAAAGCGGATGAAACGGAAGAGAGGGGGAAACGAGCAGGAAACGCGACAGCTTGGGCGGCAATATAAAATAGGGGCAAACACACGAAAACCCCATGCGTTTGCCCCATGCTTGGGAAGCAGATTAGTGCAAGGTTACTGCGGCTTCTTCTTCGCAGGCAAGATTGGAGCAGTAGTTCTCATAAATTCCGTCAAGAAAACCCCACAACGCATCGCATGCCCGGATAGTGGCCGTCAGGACTTCAGCCTGTTTCTCCGGGGTATCGGCAAAGCGTTCTATCAAAGCCCATTCCGCCTGTGAGTGGTGCACATCGGCTTCCTGATGGACGGTAAAGAATTCGTAACTGTCGGGATCGTCCATTCCATAGAACCTGGCAAGCCCGTCAATTTTCACGGCGGCAATTGACGGCACCTGGGATTCAAAAGCATGCATTGCCGCCAGACCCGCATAAAACGGCTGATTCAGGCAAATATCGCGGAATGTTGAAACCAGTCTGGCCGTGGTCGGTAGAGCGGCCGCATTGGCCAGGCTCTTGTCGCTCGATCCCAAAGCCAGAGCAAAGGTCTTCCATAATGCAGGGTGATTTTTTTCGCCGTACTCTTCACTAATCAAATTTCTGAGCACTTCCTGCCGCACGCTGATATCTCCGCTATTGGTTTCACTATGGAGGTGCGGTGTATTGAAATGTACTGCGCTCAAATAAGTTGGTTCGGCAAGGACATTATGAAAGTATTGTTCCGCATAATGACGAAGCTGATCTTTGGAGAGCTTTCCTTCTGTCCAGGCAACATAGAAAGGATGTTTGAGCAGATGTCTGGCATCAATGATGGAATCGATCTTTTGCTTAAGAGATACGTTGGTTTTCATGGTTTTCCTCTTGAACAGAGATGGTGGACGGTCGGGTGTATCATCGCCAAATAATGCCGGCAAGTCAAATTTTGATAAGGGCGGATGACTTTAGCTACTTTATGGTGAGTTCGCTACAGGGCGAATTGTACGTTTTTTGCGGCGCATGATTGCGTTGCAACTCCTTGAAATGGAATGGCGCCTTAGAGCGTTGCCCGAGGGGCACAGCGAAGCGGGGATCGGACAGCGGCGGGAATGCCCGCGCCCGCCTCATGGTACGTCAGGGCGCCTGCATCCCACTTCGGGGTTGCATCTTCCTCCGGAAGGCACTGCTCCGCCCTGCGTGGTCGCATTCTGCGTGGTCGTGCCTTGCCCTGCACCCCAAAAACCGCGCACCCCACCCCGTCCAAATACCGGATTTAGGTTCCAAAAATTTTATGGATGAGCAGTCAAGTCTATTTGCCCTCTTTACCAGCAGCTTTCTTGCCGCAACCCTGCTCCCCGGTGGTTCGGAAGCCGTGCTATTCGGCGTTTTGACGGCCTACCCCCAGCTATACTGGCCCGCCTTGGGGATCGCCACACTGGGAAATACCCTCGGGGGCATGAGCTCCTACATAATCGGTCTGCTTTTACCTGATGAAAAAGCTTTTCTAAAAAAAACAGGCGGTAATTTACGAGGAGTTGAATGGGTGCGTAGCCACGGCAGCCCGGTATTACTGCTGGCATGGGTGCCCTTTATCGGCGATCTGCTATGTGTCGCTGCAGGATGGCTTCGAGTTAACTGGATATGGGCAATGCTCTTCATGGCTACCGGGAAATTTGCCCGTTACTGGGTAATTGCTGCGGCGATCAGCTCTTGATCGGCCCAGCTTAACCTCGCCAGCTCTTAAGCTCTTAACCTGCGAAATTCCCTCTCATG
>DATJHX010000174.1:0-7021 GCA_035493655.1 Nitrosospira sp. | reverse complement strand
TCAATAGTTGATTTAGCCCGGCCTGAACACTAAAACTGCCTTTTAATGCTTGCGCTGTCTTTCCCTTGACCTCCTCAGTATCGAACGAGACAGGAATGCCCGCTTGAGTTGCAAAACGGTTGAGCGCTTCTTCCAGGCTGCCTGTGGGAATATCGTATGTGTAAATGGCTTCCCTGGCAGAGGCATCTGGCTCGGCGGCGGTGCTATGAGGAGGAATAAATGCAATACTCAATCCGAAGCAAATGAGTATAGCGGGTAGTATTGTGCTGGATAAATTACGATAGTGCCACTGTTGAGCTCGAGTGTTTGCACACCCGTTTTTGTTGCAGTTAAAAACCCTATTACTTTATCAAGACAAAAATAAATTGGCTGGCTTGCCCAGGACAGGGCTGGCGGGCTAATGAATTACTGGCATAGAACACCCAGCGACCATTACGTTATGGATTTAGATGACTGTCATATCAACCTTTTTAATCAGGGCGATTTGGTATCCTCATTACGTTAAGAGATCAAATCGAATGACGAATGTAGAATGATGGGCGTAACTGGAGAGCGGAGAGACCGTAATAATAGTAAATATAAATGATAACCATTCTCATTATATTTTAGCTGTTAACGGAAAGCAATAAACCTCGGGGGGTTTATGCATGCGGTGGGAGTCAGGATAAAGACAATAAAGACAAAAACGCCGATGAAGCTATCCACTTACAACAAATCCATTAAAAGTATGCCGGCACCTGTTACTCTGCGTCGAGCTTTTCTTTACTGGCTCAAGTTGGGCTTTATCAGTTTTGGTGGGCCTGCTGGCCAGATTGCCATCATGCATCGCGATCTGGTTGAACGAAAGCGCTGGATTTCAGAGAAGCGTTTCCTGCACGCGCTCAATTTCTGTATGGTATTGCCAGGTCCGGAAGCTCAGCAGCTCGCGACCTATATCGGCTGGCTCATGCATCGTACTTGCGGGGGACTTATTGCTGGCGGTCTGTTCGTACTACCGTCTTTTTTCATACTGGTGAGTCTGACGTGGGTATATCTGGCGTACGGCGACGTCCCGGCGGTAGCCGGATTACTTTACGGAATAAAACCGGCCATTGTAGCCATCGTACTGCTTGCCGCGTATCGTATTGGCTCGAGGACGCTTAGAAACAAGGTACTCTGGGCGGTTTCAGCGGCCGCCTTCATTGCTGTGGCTGTCTTTCATGTCCCATTCCCGGCCGTCATTCTCGCAGCAGGGCTAATCGGTTACTTCGGCAGCCGCCTTGCTCCGCATTATTTCGAAAAGGAGGAGGCGCACGGTTCCGGGAATGATGAGAACCGAGGCGCACTTCTGGACGACTCAAGCCCCATACCATCCCATGCCTTGTTTAGCTGGACGAGATTATGGCAAGTGGCCTCTGCAGGGCTGCTTATCTGGCTCTTTGCGATGGGTATCCTATCAAGCCTGTACGGATGGGATGGCACCTTTACCCAAATGGGCTGGTTTTTTACAAAAGCTGCGCTACTGACATTCGGGGGCGCTTACGCTGTGTTGCCCTATGTTTACCAGGGCGCGGTAGAGCATTACCTTTGGCTTACACCCGGGCAAATGATCGATGGCCTGGCGCTAGGCGAGACGACGCCCGGCCCGTTGATTATGGTGGTCACTTTCGTCGGTTTTGTCGGAGGATGGGCAACACAGGTATTTGGGGCAGAGGCTAAATTCGCGTCAGCTTTTGCCGGCGCGGCCATCGTAACCTTCTTTACCTTCTTGCCGAGCTTTGTCTTTATTTTCATGGGCGGCCCATTCATCGAAACCACACATGGCAAACTTGCATTTACTATCCCACTTAGAGCGATAACCGCGGCTGTGGTGGGCGTCATCTTTAATCTTGCCCTGTTTTTCGCTTACCACGTATTCTGGCCGCACGGTTTCGATGATCGTATCGACGCGTTCTCCCTCGGTCTCGTTGTAATAGCGACTATTGCTGTATTCCGGTTCAATGTTGGGATGATCCCGGCGATTATCTCCTGCGGACTCTTCGGCATGGCTTGGCGACTGCTTGCTTAAAAAGCAACCATACACGGCGTTGTGTGTAAGATTCTTCGACACATTTTCCAGAGTGGGCTGTCGCCATTCAGCGACAAGGATATTTTGTTTATAATCAATTAATTATCGTAACATTTGACAATTGCTGATGAGTTGAAGGAGACATCTCTTACCCACATGACCATATCCCATCATAGATAGAGCTCTTGTTTTAAAGATGTTTTTCCAGGGACACAACCTGGCATGAATGATGCTTGAAGATTCTATGCTGTGCTCTCTTCTCAGCTTGAATATTGCTGAATTCGGATTACGGCATGCCACAAATGGTCGATCTTGTTTTCAAACAGGATAACAACTTGTCTCATAGGAGAACAAAATGAATAATTTATCTAAGTTGCTTATCACGGCCTTAGCCTTTGGTGGTTCCATCTCTACCGCAAGTGCAGCCGGTGACGTCACTGACGTTACGGCAAGCGGAGCCGGACTGGGATCGTTTGACAAAGGCGTTATTGGTGCTGCTCGCACGTTGGATTTTACTAAAACCTTCGACAGCTTGAATCCCATCACGTTGAGTTTTACGGTTGCTCACGGTACAGGTCCAGGCGATCCCTACACTGTGACTGAAAACATCACCAACAACACTAACCAGGCTTGGACCGACTTTCATTTCACTATTAACGAACCAGCAACCGGGGGTCAAGGAGACGTATTTACCAGTCACACTCAGTCAACGCTGACAGGCTTTACGCTCGATTCCTCGAGCGGTCCGCGTAATCTCGACTTCACCGGATCACTGGCGGCCCACAGCAGCACCACCGCGACCTTCAACCTCAGTCCGTTCGATCCGGGCGCTAATAATGGGCCTACTTCCTTTACTCTGACCCAGGTGCCCACCATTCCCGAACCGGAGACCTATGCCATGCTGCTCGCAGGGCTCGGCTTAATGGGTGCTATCGTAAGACGCAGAAATAAATCAAACGCCTGATCGGGTTTGAGTAGTTGTACCCCTTCCCGCCTGCGGCGGGAAGGGGTCATTCATTTTCTTCCTAATTTTCTTCCTGAGCGCGGTCTGTCTTTCAGACGCTTTCCCCTCATAGTGCATTCCTACGAAAAGCTGAAGCCGAGCCTGGTCTGAAAGGAAGTGCGATCTGAGTCCCTGGAGGTCCTCATTTCGATGTCTTTGTGTCCCACAAGCAAGTTGATCCGGCCTGCTTGGGGGAGGAGGAGCCAAAGCGCTGCTTGGCTAGGAAAGAGGCATGCGCCGCCTTGCGTTCCAGCCAAGAAACAGGAGTCCCGTCGTGAACATAACCCAAGTCTCAGGTTCGAGAACGGGCGCTGCTTCCAGTCGGCCAAAAAGACCCTCAGTTTCGCCGCGCGGCCCTGCCGCGAAATACAGGGCATCCGCCCGCCCGAGGCTGGCGCCATTGCCGAATTGCAACCCCCATAACCCATCAATGGATATGACATTTCCCTGCTCATCGCGCAGGTAATCGATTGCCTGGTGGGTAGAGGGATCAAATGCTACGATCGTGCCATCGCCAAAGTTGCCTACAAGCAGCTTGCCACTATAGGCGCCGAAGCCATCGGGAGCAAAGGCGACTCCCCAAGGCGCGTTCAACAGGCCGCGATCATCCCATGTATGCAGCAAAGCGCCCGATGCATTGAACTCCGCAAGCCGTCCGAACCCGGGTCCGCTGGCCTCTTCACCGCCGAGGATCTGCCCCGGCCTTTCTGGATCCTCCTGTGTTTTGGCATAGGGCACAAACAGGTTGGTTCCATCCGGACCTGTCAGCGTCTGGATATTGAAGGGCGCATAGTCACCGGGGTTGGCTGTTGTCGAAGCGGAGAACGGGTTTGCGAAGGCAGCCGGAGTGCTCATTTCGCTGAACTTGCCGTCGAAGGTCTGAATGCCCGCGTTGGCTCCGAAATTCGCCACATGGATGCGGTCATTGCCGGGGCCCAGCGCAATGCCGAAATAGTGCGCATCTGCTGACGAGCGATCAACGACGAGCTTTGCGAATGCCGGGCGATCAAAACTGCCGTCAGCGTTCTTGCGCTCGGTCCATGCCGAAATGGTACCTGTGTCGGTCGCAAAGATGAACTTTGCCGGCTCGGTGATAGACCCCTGCGCTATCGTGAATTGTGTGCCCGGGTTGAATACCACGCCAGTCGGCGTTCCGATGGAAACCGCTTGGCCGGTTGCCGGGCCAGGAACGGTCACCAGGCGAAGATTGTCTGAGTATAATGGAGTACCGCCCACGTCGCCGATGAACTGATTTGTCGTTCCAGCGCCGTTGCTCTCCACCCAGAAGTGCCCTCCAAAGCCGGCGGGGCGAATTGCAATGCCCCAGGCGTTGATGAGGGTCGGATCGACGATGGGCGCGCCGTAGGCGTCTGTACTTGCAACCAGGTTTGTCTGCTTGTATCCATCCGCATGGACCGGAACCGATACTGCCACAAGCGCGAGTATGACACTGCTCGACAACCATACTTTGTCCTTGTGCCTGATTTTACATGCGTTGACTTTGCTCATTTTTCCTCCTATGGCATGAATGTGTGTGGACGTGGGTACTCACTAAAAAAGCCCGTGCCTGGCCCGTTTAGGGACCGAATGTTTGGGGAAGATTTCTGGATTCCCGCTTTCGCGGGAATGGGCCTGTTTCCCATGATTCCCGCTTTTCATGGGAAGCTGATGCTTTCTAGAAATCGAAGGTCATCATTCCTCGCACGGCGACCGGTGAGCCCGGCGTAATGTTGTTGTTATTGCTGGCGGAGAGGAAGTAGTGCGTGTTGAGCATGTTTTCGACATTCACCTGGAAACGTAATCGCTTATCCAGCCTCGCATACATTGCCGCGTCCAGCCGGGTATAGCTGGGTAAGACAATCGTATTGTCAATCGAGGCGAACATGTTACTGCGATGGATAACACCCAATGCAAAGCCCAGCCAGGGTGTGATGTCGTAACGATTCCAGAGTGAAAACGTATGCTTGGGCACCTGCGCCAGAATGGCGCCGGCTACTGCGTCTTCCTGTGCCCCGGAACGTCTGATACGGCTATCCTGATACGCATACCCTCCCATCATGCCCCATGCCGAGGTGACGCGTCCGCTCAGACCCAGTTCAATGCCCTCACTGCGCTGGCCATTGACAAGCAGTAACCGAACGGGATTAAGCGGGTCGGGAATGGCTACATTGGTACGGTCCAACCGGTAGGCCGCAGCGGTCAACGACAGGTTGGGGCGAATATCCCACTTTGCGCCCAGTTCAAGGTTGATGAATCGTTCCGGAGCAAGCGCCTGGTTGGTTACTTCCAGCGCGTTCAGTTGATCGCCGGCGCGTGGCACGTATGCCAGGCTGTAGTTCCAGTAGATGGATAGCGGCTCAATCGGTTTATAAATCAGGCCGGCACGTGGGGAGAGCAATCCATTTGTCTTCCTGAGATCCTCGCCGGTGCGATTGTTATGCGTTTTCAATTCAAAATTATCGTAGCGCAAACCCAGTATGGCCTGAAATTTTGACCATTTAAGCTGATCCTGAATATAAAGCCCGGTTATATTTGTAACGACGTGGTTGGTTACGCCACAGGCATCCAGTCTGAAATCAACCGGTTCTGTTATTCTCGGATTGCTGAGCGATACCGGGCGCAGACTGGGGAGGTTATCGTCCTCAGGGTCATCCAGGTGATCGGTAGCGCACTGGTCTTGCCCGAAATATCCGGTCTTGCGGAGATTGTTCGTTATTTGCTGACCCACTTCGATGCCGGCCAGTAATCGGTGTTCAAGCGCCCCGGTATTGAGGGTGTACATCAGGTCGCTCTGGTTGAAAACATTGCTGCGCTTGTTGGAATTATTGTATGCGCCGACGTCGAATACGGTTCCATCAGTGTTGTTAGGATCTAATCCGAAGGGAAAAATGTTCTGGTAAAACTTGTCGTAAACTGCATAGCGGGTACGATTGCGAAACTGGATACCGTTGTCGAACGCATGTTCGATAATGGAATACAGGCTCAGAACTGTGGCGCTCGACCGACTGCGCTTAGGATCGCCGAAGAAGGTGGAGACATCAGTATGGACTGGCCGGCCCATAAAGGAGGGAATGCCGCGATCAGCCGTGCGGCCATCGTGGAAATACTCCCCGCCCATTACAATGTTGGTGCGATCGGTCGGCCTGAGCGTTAATGTGGGATTGATACCATGACGTTTTATGGTGACCCCATCTCGATAACTGCCCGAATTTTCGTACATGGCATTGAGGCGAAAAGCTGCCACTTCATTAATACCCTGGCCGACATCCATGAGCACTCTTTTGGTGCCGAATGATCCCGCCTGGAACGAGAAGGAGCGGATCGGATCCCAACCAGCCCTCTTGGCCACACGGTTAATGACGCCGCCTGAGCCACCTCGGCCAAAAATCATGCCATTCGGGCCCTTCAAGGTTTCCACACGCTCGACGTTATAAAGGTCACGAAAATACTCGACGTCATCACGAATGCCGTCTACATAAAAATCAGCAGTTGACTGATTACCCCTGAAGATGGGCGCATCCGTATTGCCTTCTCCCTGCGCCATCTGAACGCCGGGAACATAGCGAACGACGTCCGCCATGCTCAGCATGGCCTGGTCCTTGATCAGATCCTGTGTTACAACCGTTATGGCTTGCGGCACATCCCGCAAGAGTGTGTTTGTCCGGGTTGCCGTCACGCTTTCAGCAACAGCGTAGTCGCGTCCCTTGCTTGCCGCCACCACAACCGAAGGCAATACAGTGACACCGCCAGAGGATGCGGCACCGAGTACGGCATTCGCCGTTGATTCCTGTATTTTCTTTATTGCATACCCATCCGCCTGGGGCACTGCTTGAAAGCCGCTGCCGGTCAGTAACCGGGCTAACCCGGCCTGGACAGTGAAATCACCTTGTAGTCCTTGAGTCATCAATCCTTTAATCTCGGCGGCATCGAACCAAAGCTTGATGCCTGCTTGCTGGGCAAAACGGTTCAGG
>DATJHX010000173.1:0-8603 GCA_035493655.1 Nitrosospira sp. | reverse complement strand
ATTGATCGAGTTTCCGTGAGCCTGGGAAAACCACGGTTAAAGGGAGCAAAATCCAATTCCAATACCGGTTCATCCGTCTCATCCGGCTGCACCAGCAATTCATTGAAAGCCAGATAATCCGAGACGGTGACAAGCTCAGGTACAAGTTGTTGCTGATGAATGCACAAAAAATACCAGCGGCCTGCACCTTCGCGTAACGCGATATAGATCAACGGACGGCGGCAAATCGCTTCTTGCACGATATCGATCAGTTCATGCAGCGGTGTCTCAAAAAGAGAGTGGGAATAATCATTACTCAACGTATCAAAAGCTGTACACAAATCCGACCGCAACAAAAGCGGACGTTCCAGTTCGAACCACCGGCACAAAAGGGCATATAAGTCGCTTCGATGATCCGCGGCCCAGGCTTCAAATTTTTTAATCATTCGCGGCCTCCGCAATAGAATCGCCAAATGCGTAATGCGCCATCCCTTCAGAAATGCCATCCGCGTATCCCGCACGAGCAAAATAGATTTGCTCATTTCCCCTCAGACTCGCAAGCTCGCAGCTATGATTGGAAACGACCACCCCAAGCGTATCTCCGATCAGCATCTCATGGTCGTTACCGGAATCACCTGCAACCAGAAAAGCACGTAACGGCAACCCCCATTTGTAAGCAAGATAACGTATGGCTCTCCCTTTGGAGGCTCGTACAGGTAACACATCCAGATACGCTTGACGCGAATAGATCAAATGCGCAGACAAATTTCGCTCGCGCAGCAAGGCTTTGATTTTAGTAATTGAGGGTAGGCTATCAGGGTCCGTATCGTAGCTGAGCTTGAATTCCCGCTGATTTTCGGGCGATTGCAGGGTGAGGCCCGGTACCTCGCGCAGAACATCTTCCAGCGCATGGCGGCGCCACAAGTATTTGATGAAATTCTGCCATCCCACATCCGGACGAAGCTCAGGACCATAATTGATCTCGCTTCCAACTGCCGTAATGAATACGTCAGGTAACGGCACAGCCCATTCTTTTAGAATTTTCAACGTGCTTGGCAGCGTACGGCCGGTGGCCACTCCAAAGCCCAAACTTGATGGTGTGGTCCGTAATTTAGCAAGAAAACGGCGCAAGGCAGCGCGATCGCCAAGCAGAGTGTTGTCTATATCACTGATTAGCATCTGAGACACCAAAGGCAACGGATGGCGTTGTGGTCTCTTATATACGGTCATGTTGCGCCGGATTTGCTTGCGCTCCTGGTGCAATAAACGGAACAAAACGTGGAGGTATTTCCTGACGTGCGCATCCCAGGTGTAGTGATTTTTTACTCCTGTAATACCATTGCGTGCCCAACGCTGCCAGCGATCCGGCTCAGCTAATGCGTATTCCATCGCCCCAGCTATGGCGTTTATATCCAGCGGATTAACCAGCACTCCATTTTTGCAGTTGGCCACAATATCGCGGGGCCCTCCATCTTCGGTAACAACAATCGGGAGACCGGTGGCAGCCGCTTCAATCGAGGTAAGGCCAAACGGCTCAGTGAGAGCAGGGTTGACAAATATCCCCCGGCGTTGGGCTGCAAGCCTGTAGAACCCGGCGATATCAAGGGGCCTGTGCTGTTTGGGCAGAGCCACCTTGCCCCATAGATCATAAAAATCAATATCCAGCAACAAATTGGTCATCACTTCTGCCTGGGCAGCGTCCAGCTTACGAATGTCTTCGCGATTGCCCGCCACGATGGCAAGATTGGCCTGCTCCTGCAGTTTAAGTGAACTGCCAAATGCGGTGATTAGAGCGCCGAGATTTTTCCGAATTTCCGGGCGGCAAATTGCCAGTATCAAAGGCTTGCGCGGTTGTGCCAGAAAGCGATCGATAAGTCTGGCGACCGCCGGTTCTGGCGGTATCTGTCGATTGGGTGGAGCAAAACGTGATATGTCCGTTCCCGGCGGAATAACAACGGAACGCTCGGGCTGATAATTCTCATATAAGCCATACTGCTCGGCATTCTCCTGAGGTGTGCTGGCTATGATCAGGCTAGCATGCTGTAATACCGCCTCTTCTGTAGCAATGCGTCGATAAAAATTGAACTGACGCTCCAACGCCTGCGGTTTACGGCCTTGTGCAAGGAGGCGCTGCTTCTTGCTGCGCCCGAGCGAATGCCCAGTGTGAATCTGGGGGATACCCAGCAGTTGGGAAAGCTGCATGCCGACATACCCCGCATCGGCATAATGACTGTGGATGACATCAGGTAGGCGCTTCTGCTCGCGTAGAAAAAGCAGCGCCCGATCCAC
This sequence comes from Nitrosospira sp., assembly GCA_035493655.1. Classification (GTDB taxonomy): domain Bacteria; phylum Pseudomonadota; class Gammaproteobacteria; order Burkholderiales; family Nitrosomonadaceae; genus Nitrosospira. The sequence goes on along the minus strand of DATJHX010000173.1, from coordinate 6,335 downwards.
CAGTTGGTCGAGATAAGGCCAAAGACTTTCTTTGCGCAGGTAGCGGCGAGGACCACAACGAAGGCGAATAATCCGCGCATGATCACCAAGTGCCTCTTCAGGACGGGCATAGTCCGTTGATATAGCGGAATCTTCTATCAGACGGGTTAATAAGTCCACCTTACCGACCTGGCGTTGACGCGCCAGCGACCGCGCCAGCTCCACCACATAAAGTGTTTGGCCGCCGGTATCGGCGTCGCGCCCAAGCTCCAGGTCGTTCCCCCGAACCAGCCCGTGCAAGCTTAGCATCAGAACATATAATCCCAAATCCGACGTTTGACCACTCATTTTTCAGTTTAGGGATAGTATCCACAAGAGTTTTCTTACAATACTTGACCTCCACCTTTTTGGTTAGTTCGTTACACGGCGGGAATGCCTGGATCGCGGTTATGAATGGAGGCGCTTGCACGCAATCCATTCCACTGCCGGATTTAGGATGATCCTTTCATTTTTTAAGACCTCATCCACTTATCGATGAACGGGTCGTAGAAATCCCTATACTCCGGAACAGCCCCGCGAACCTGGCAGATTGCTCCGGCGAAATCATGTGCGCGGCGCAGGGTAACAGGCAACGCCCAGCCTTGCAGAAGCCCGAGTATGAAAACGGCTGAGAACGCGTCGCCGGCGCCAACAGTGTCGCGGATATCCGTAATGGGAGTCGACGGTACCGCTATCAGGCTTGAATCATCCAGCCACCAGGCGTCGCCTGCTTCGCGAGTGATGAGTACGCCTCGCAGCGAGTATCGCTGCATTAACAATCGCGCCTGCGCCTCGGCCGAGTCGCCGCCAAGACCAAGAAATTGATTTATAAGCTCAAGCTCGGCATCGTTTGCCTTGACGATATCCGCATGCCTGAGTGACCAGTGCAGCCGCTCGATGACTATCCACGGATTGCGCAGGTTGACATCGAAGAAACGCTGACCAGTGGCGGCACGCAGCATATGACGCAATGCGCGGTGCGAATCGGAACGCTGCGCCAATGTACCGAAGTAAACCAATTCGGGTTTGGCCGCGATGGCCGCGATACGTGCCAACCGAGGGTGAATATGATCATAGGCTTGGTCGGGAAGAATCTCGAACCGATGAGCTGCCTCCGAAGTGAAGCGCACCTCAACCACACCGGTGGAATGGATGGAATCGAGCTGCACGCCGTGCGTGGCGAGCCCCGAGTTTTCCAGTACGTGCAATACGCGGGCACCCGCTTCATCCAGACCGATGCGTGTAATCAGCACGGGTGCGCAGCCAAAGGCGCACAAGTGCCTGGCAACATTGAATGGCGCCCCCCCCAGCACTTCCCTGTCAGGAAACCGGTCTATCAGAATTTCGCCAAATAGAAGGACTACGTGGCGAGCGTTGGTCATCGTTACTTTGGAAGCCTTTTAACTTAACGTAAGAGTCTCTGTATAGGTGTATAGGTCTCACGCGAACGCGAACGCGACAATAAATTCCTCCGTGGACGAATAAGATAAGCGCTGCCCCGCCCTCAACTATGCAGCCTGTGCCCGTTTTTGGTCCAGCCGGTCCGCCAGTGTCCGCAAGAATGTTGAAATCTCGACTGGGTACACTGAGGCCAGGTCGAGGCTCGCCAGAGGTTTTGGCAAGCGTTCATAACATGCAAGCGTCCGCAGCCGTACTTCATCCAGCGCGGCAACAGGATTTATGCGGACTCCCGCTTGCATCACAGACTTGATCAGCGGCTCGCCATCCTGAGGATCGTTTTCCTCCAGTGCGACAACATCACCCGCCATGCAACCGTCAAAATCATTATATTTGCGATAAACCTGTTTTCTGCCGGGCCAGGTCGCCTTTCCCTCCGAGCGTTTGCGCCGTGCCTTCCCGGAATATTCCTGCAGCTTGTAGGCACAATCCAGCGAAGGCGCATCGCTGGAAACATCGAGCGCTGTCCCTACGCCGAAACCGTCTATTGGCGCTCCCGATGATAACAGGGCTTGCAACCGGTATTCATCCAGGTTTCCGCTGGCAAAAATAGCCGTGTTTTCCAATCCGCCGCTATCAAGTATATGCCGAACCTGCCGTGCATGAGCTGATAGGTCGCCGCTGTCGAGACGCACGCCGCTTATTCTGATTCCGTATGCATCCAGTTTATGCGCTAAAGAGACCACTTTGGCCGCGCCCGCCTCGGTGTCATAAGTATCGATCAGCAAGACCGCATTGTCCGGATGGCTCCCGGCAAAATGTTCGAAAGCAATCGATTCATCCTCATGTGCCTGGATGTAGGAGTGAGCCATGGTGCCGAAAAGCGGAATTCCGTACATCGCTCCGGCCATCACCGTTGCCGTGCCTGAAAATCCGGCCAGATAGCTTGCCCGTGCTGCCAGCAGCGCCGCCTCCGCCCCATGCGCACGCCTCATGCCGAAATCGACCAGTAATTTGCCGGGGGCCGCGAGTACCGAGCGGGCAGCCTTGGTAGCGATCAATGTTTCAAAGTGAAGCAGATTCATAATCCGGGATTCGATGAGCTGGGCTTGTGGCAGCGGCGCGGTTATGCGCAGGATAGGCTCGTCCGGAAAGAAAATGGTGCCTTCCGGCATTGCATGAACATCGCCGTTGAAACGGAATTGCTCAAGATATTCGATCAGCGAGGAATCGAAACGGGCAGCAAGCCAGGCCAGTTCTTCCGATGAAAATTTCAGGTTCTCGAGAAAATCCAGAGCTTGTTCCAGGCCGGCCGCCACCATGAAATTTCGCCCGTGCGGCAACCTCCGGACGAAGAACTCGAACACCGCAGTTTCCTGCATGTTCTGCTCCAGATAACTTTGCACCATCATCAACTGATAATGATCAGTCAGCAGCGGGCTGGAAATCGGATCCATGGATGAGCATTTCGTAATGGATGAGTATTGCGCCAATACGCTCCATTTCTTCAAGCGCCTTTAGTCCGTCAAGGACGCTTATGGCACGCACTGCATCCTGGAGGACAAAGGTAGAATAACCATACCGCAACGCATCCTTTACGGTATTGAGCACACAGTACTCTGTAGCGAGGCCCCCGACAAACAGGCGATGGGTGCCAAACGACTGCAATAAGGCATGGAGCTGTGTGCCGTCAAATCCCGAATACGCGTCCTTTTCTGGAGAGGTGGCCTTGGAGATGATGTGAGCATCAGGAGGCAATTCGAGGCTGTCGGGAAACGCGGCACCCTCCGTTTCTGCAATACAGTGCGGCGGCCACAAGCCCCCTCTCTGAAGGAAGGAGCAGTGATTCTTTGGATGCCAGTCGCGCGTTGCGAAAATCGGTAAATCATGAGTCTGAAAGAACCCGATATAACGGTTGAGCGTCGGAATAATCTTGTCGCCGTCGGGCACAGGAAGGCTTCCACCGGGCAGAAAATCACTCTGGACGTCAACGAGGAGCAGGGCGTCCCCGGCACCAAGCCTCACCTTCATTGAAGTCCTCACTATCCTCAGAGCTTATCGCTCCATGCGATGCTACCGAACAAGTTCCTAGCCGCCGCGAACCAATAGCACGGGTATATGCGCCGTTCGTACCACGCCTTCCGCAACGCTGCCGAATAGAATTCGGCTGAAGCCGGAGCGACCGTGGGTGCCTATTACAATCAGATCGGCCGGCCAGCGCCTTGCCTCCTCGATAATTACACTCGCAATACGCTCTCCCCGCGCCTCAAGCAGTCTTTGCTCCGCTGTCATGCCCGCCTGCCGCACGGCAGCTTGAGCTTGCGCTAGAGTTTTTTCGCCGGCACTTCTCGCGCTTTTCTGGACTTCCTCGTAATTGATATAGGCTTCGTTCTCCAGAAACAGGACATCTTCCATTACATACACCAACTCCAGTTCCGCCGTCTGCTGGCGGGCGAGCCCGAGGGCCTCCTGCAGCGCACGCGCGGAGGTGCTGCTACCATCCACTGGAACCAGAATATGTCGATACATGAACGAAGCCCTATCGTCCCATATAGGTCTGATACAGGTTTGACATAACCTGTCTGGTTAACCTTTGCGTGATCAACCCTTTACGCACACTTTCGGGCGCAGGAAGGCGACGCGGCGCGCAAGCCCCGCCTGTTCGGTTGCTTCTGCAACCAGGTCTACATCCTTGTAGGCGCCGGGAGCTTCTTCAGCCACCCCGCGCATCGAACGCGTGCGTATCAGGATGCCCTGCCGGGCCAATTCATCAACAAGCTGGCGCCCATGCCAGCGCGCCAGTGACTGACGGCGGCTCAAGGCACGGCCTGCGCCGTGGCTTGCTGATGAAAACGCGGGATTTGCACGGTTTCCGGCCAGAATATAAGACCCTGTACCCATGCTGCCACCGATGACCACAGGCTGCCCGACATCGCGGTAACGTGGTGGCAACAATGGATGGCCCGGCCCGAATGCGCGTGTAGCACCCTTACGGTGAACATGCAACAGCCGAGGTTTGCCATCCACTTCGTGCGTTTCCGCCTTGCAGGTGTTGTGCGAAACGTCAAACAGGGTTTCAAGCTCTGCTTTGGGATACACTTGCGTGAAGGCCGTGCGCGCCAGATGCGTCAGGATTTGCCGATTGGCCAGGGCGCAATTGATCCCCGCATTCATTGCGCCAATATATTGCTTACCCTCGGGAGACTGGATGGGTGCGCAGGCCAGTTCACGATTGGGTACGTGAATGCCAAGGCGCGCGGCAGCCTTGGCAAGCATGACGAGATAATCCGTGCCGATCTGGTGTCCCAGCCCGCGGGAACCGCAGTGTATCGACACGATGATCTGGCCTTCGCGCAGGCCAAACGCCGACGCGGCAGTGATATCATAAATTTTTTCCACTCCCTGGATTTCAAGGTAGTGGTTGCCTGAACCAAGCGTACCCATCTCGCCCCGCTGGCGCTTTTTCGCCAGCTCCGATACGTTATCAGGCACAGCGCCGCTCATGCGGCCGCCCTCCTCAATATACTCGAGATCGGCGGCACTGCCGTATCCCTCTTTTACCGCCCAGTGCGCACCTTCCTGCAGGACCTGATCAATTTGCGCCGGGTTCAGTTTCAGGTTGCCTTCTTCGCCCACGCCCGCAGGTATCGCCTTGAACAGGGTATCTGCAAGCCGGCCGAATTCCGGCAGCGCGTCGCTTACATTGAGGTTGCTGCGTAGACAGCGTATACCGCACGATATATCAAAGCCGACGCCCCCGGCAGAAATGATGCCGCCGCGTTGTGCATCAAATGCGGCAACACCACCGATGGGGAATCCGTAACCCCAGTGGGCGTCAGGCATGGTCATGGCCGCACCCGCCAAGCCGGGGAGGCGGGCGACATCGGCAATTTGTTCCAGTACCTTATCGTCCATGCTCACCAGCAAGGGCGCACTGCCATAGAGCAGTACGTCTGCGCGCTCTTCACGCGGCTGGCGCGGAAGGCTCCAGAGGTAGGGTTGCAGTTGGCGTAATTGATCCAGGTTCATTTAATGGGGTTATATAATTAATAATGCTGCGCCCGCATGCTAGTCATGCGTTCGTCATGCTCCTGCTCACACGTCCACAACGCAGCGCACTTCCCAGGTTGAGCCCGCTAGCTCTACCGCAAGCATGGTCAGCGTTGCGCCTTTTACTTCCACGCCTCGTTCCATGCTGTCGTTCCATTTTTCGCCCGATACTACGCCGTTCCATTTATCGCCTCGATGCTGCAAGTGGAAACGGCTGAATACCACCCCCAGTTCGCGCGCCTTGCCCAACAATAGATTCAGCCAGGTGACCAGGGCCAGCTCTTGATCGGCTTCCTCAAACTCAATCGATACTGTGGTTTGTGCCCGCACCCCATCCAAAGGCGTAATAACCGCAAATACCGCTTGTGCCGCCGCCTCAAACGCTTGCTCAAGCGTGGCGCCGCGACCAATAACGCCCATATCGGCGTCATGCTCGAAATAAGACGCCGGTTGAGTTGTATCAGTTGAAACCGTTGAAATCATGTTCAGTAATACCTGATTGATATGGGTCGGAACAAGCGTAGTTCCTATGGAACAAGCATAGTTCATTATAGCGGCCCTGGAAGAACCCGCTGGCCGGCTCATAAAAATCGAATAAATACCGTTTTTAAGTGGGAAATGACGCTCGCATGATGCTAATTCTTGGCCGCTGCCTTACGGAAGGAGAACGTGGCAGTCTTGTTTCCTATCAAATAGGTGTTGGGATCGAGCATCGATTCTGCGTATTCGTCGGTAGGGGAAGGAAGCCCGGCTGGGGATTCAGTGCAGTAGCAGCGGCAGGCCGTGTCCCTACTCTCATGTAACTTCAGGGTCACGTGTGGTTCATTCATATCCCCTTAATTCGCCTACTGAGATATGGATTGCCCGAG
>DATJHX010000172.1:0-7634 GCA_035493655.1 Nitrosospira sp. | reverse complement strand
CAACGCGTTGAGTGCCAGCATATCATTTGCCTTCCCCGCCTGCTCCATTTCCGCGCAAAGCTCCCCCAACCCCAAGGCGCCGACCGAGCGCGCGGAGGACTTGAGCTTGTGCGCCGCGGCGCCTGCGGCCTGCGCCTGTTTCATCTGGCAGGAATCGCGTATTTCCGCTGCTATTCTGCCTGAACTAGCACGAAAATCGCGCAAAAATTCACTGATCACTTCGGATCATTTCCTACCAGCTCTTTTAGAACGCCGACTTCTACGGGCCTCCGCTGCCTGGCTCCGTAGGCCTGCTCCAGCCGCCCCAAGTCCAGTCCATCCACTACCTTGACAATAAACCGTGCCAGATGATCCTCCGGCAACCATTCTTCCACTGACGGCGGCAGAAGATAGGCAGCCTTGCGGCCGATCGGGCGGAAATGGCTCATGGCAGACAGCGCTCTTTAAATAATTTAAACGATCTAATTATCTCATGCGGCTAAGTCCGACAGACTCCTAGCCTATGTTCGCGATCGAACGAAACTAACGCAGTGCTTCTATTAGTATCTCCCGTTCCATAAGTATGAATAAACAAAGTAGGGGAAGAACCTTGTGTGCGTCCGTCCGTTAAATGATATCCCCGCTGGCGCTCGCTGCGCGGGAGGGAAGAATGCCCGTTTCCGTCAAGCCCTGAATATCCGGGTTGTGCCGGAGCGCACCTGGCCATGCCCATCCCAATCTCCCGAGCACCCTACCGTGCGGACGCTGGGGTAGTTGTACCTGTAAGTTCTTACAGCTTCTCAGAAATCTTTTTTGATTGTCTAATTGAATCTGCGACATGTCCATCTCGTGAATATTGATCACACTGTCTTTATTCAGTAGTTGCCGAAAACAGGCGGAATCGAAGAAACGCAGCAACCCGCCATAAAGGCAAACCGCCACTAGATATGGGCGGAAACAAACCCTTGAAAGAGTGATCAATATGTCTGATTTCGATAACGATAAATTATTTGATTCGCTGGAAAGGCAGGCTCAGCCTCTGGCCGGTCTTGATAATGATTATGAAGCGATAATCCAGGCGGTCCAGGAAAAAATTTCAGTAAATGATAAGGAGAAAATAATCGTCCTGATGGGTGAAGCCACGCATGGAACGATGGAGTTTTATCGGTGTCGTGCTGAAATCACCCAGCGCCTCATTGTAGAGCAGGGTTTTGACGCTGTCGCAATTGGGGCCGACTGTCCGGATGCTTCCAGGGTTAATCGTTACGTATCGGGTGAGTCGGATGATAGAGACGCTGACGCGGCTTTGTCGGACTTTAAACGGTTCCCCGCATGGGTATGGCGTAATACCGAGGTTCATGCGTTTGTCCAATGGCTGCACCATTATAATCAAACGCACAGGAAAGATAGGGGCGGAAGGGGTCAGACGGAAACTGTCGGCTTCTATGGCCTCGATTGTTATAACATGACCGATTCAATCAGGGCATTACTCACACACCTGCACAAGACCAACCCGGAGGAAGCCCAGGTCGCACGTGCGCGTTACGCCTCCTGTAACGAGTTCATCAGCGAACCGGAGGCATCTTGCCCCGCCGGTGCCTCGGACGAGGAAAATTTGCGCGAGCAGGACGCCATAGCCCAGCTCGTCGAGCAGCGAGTCATCAATCAGCTTACCCTGCAATGGAAGGCCCGCTTCTACAATCAAAATGATTGCACTTTTGCCGGGAACGAAAATCCTTCAACGCAAAAGAAGGCTGCACTGGTTAAAAATGCCGAGGCATACTACCGTGCCATGTTCCGATGCCACCCCTACATGTGGAACCTGAGAGACCGCCATATGTGCGAAACATTGACAAAACTTGCCGACCATTTGGAAGTGCGGCTGGGGCGGAAGCCGCGCATAGTCGTGTGGATGCATAACATTATACGAAAGCCCTGGCCCGCTCATTTGGGCAATGTCCCGGCGACCGATGAAGGGCGGCGCGGGGAAATCAATATAGGCCAACTGGTTAGCGAAGCATATGGGGATAGAGCACTTCGAATAGGGTTTTCAACCAGTCGCGGTACGGTGACGGCAGCTTCCGGCTGGGATGGACCAGCTGAGATGAAGACGATCCGCGAGCCGTTGTCAGGCAGTTATGCCGACATCTTCTCACGGCTCGGGAAGCAATGCTTCTTGCTCGATCTTAGGGGCCAAAACAGCGTGGCCGACCTGCTCGGAGAAGAGAGGCTGCAGCGGGCGATCGGCGTTATTTATCGGCCTGAAACCGAGGGCATGAGTCACTATTTCTACACATCCCTGCCACGGCATTATGACTTCCTTATCCATATCAATAAAACAGAAGCTGTGACTCCTCTAAATGGTAAGCAAGGGCGACTGATATAGGTCCTCGAGCTGAACCTCAAAATCAAAACCTTCGCCAGCACCAGCCGGCGAAGTCAAGTTCTGAGCCGGCGAAGCATTGATATTGATGCTGTTGCTTCGGTTTTTGCAATTGTCCTCTCGCTCGGCTGGAGCCTGGCAGTTTGTAGGCGTTCCTGCGCCTGAATCTCTTCCCTCATCCTGACCTGATAGCTTGGCTCAAAAGCCGTTCTCAACATTCCAAGTTTTTGGTATGGAGATGCTTGAGTTTCGCCCTGGTCACCCATTACCTTACCGTCTGGCCAGGGGTCAAAGATTCAACTCGCGCCCGCTCTCGCCAGCGCTCGATCCAGCTCCGCTTGAGATTCTCACCCGGCTCCGGCTGAAGCGCTTCAGGCTCTCGGTTGATGATTTAGCACCGGCCGTTCTTCATTAGCCCAATTGCGCGATATTCCATTCGATGAGCTCAAGATCGATCAGGGCTTCGTGCATCATGCTTGGGCTAACGAGATCTTGCGCGCCGTGTACGAGGCCAGCCTGTTACCCCAGATTCGACAGAATGCGGCTCAGCAGCTTGAGCATGAAGGATTCATCGTCAAGTACAAGGATTCTCACTGCGGATTTTTCCAGCATAGCCTTCGCCTCCTCCTTTCTTATATTTTTAATTACACGCAAATCACGGTTGCAGCGAATCGATATAAGTATCCACAGCGCGCAATTCCGTCTCGAACCGTGGCAACAACGCGTTGAGTGCCAGCATATCATTTGCCTTCCCCGCCTGCTCCATTTCCGCGCAAAGCTCCCCCAACCCCAAGGCGCCGACCGAGCGCGCGGAGGACTTGAGCTTGTGCGCCGCGGCGCCAGCGACCTGCGCCTGTTTCATCTGGCAGGAATTGCGTATTTCCGCTGCTATTCTGCCTGAACTGGCACGAAAATCGCGCAAAAATTCACTGATCACTTCGGGATCATTTCCTACCAGCTCTTTTAGAACGCCGACTTCTACGGGCTTCCCCCCTCCGGAACGAATGGCGGGAGCAGGGACGGTGGCGGCGACGCCGCCGAACGTATCAGAGGTAGCAGAGGTGGTAACAGGGGCAGCCTGGGCGCTGACACCAGGGAGGGAGGGAGCGTTTGGCAACGATTGTCTATCAGGCGCGGCTGGAAGCCATTTCTGCAGTATCGCGTTCAAGTGCGCAAGCTGAACCGGTTTGCTGAGGTAGTCGTCCATACCCACAGCACGGCAATGCTCGGCCTCACCCTTGAGAGCGTTGGCAGTAATCGCGACAATGGGCGTGCGAGCCTTGCCTTTGCCTTGTTCAGCCAGACGGATGGCCGCGGTCAGCTGGTAACCATCCAATTCCGGCATATGCAAGTCGGTGAGCAGCAGCGCGTAATTGCCGCTCTCCCAGCGTTTCAGCGCTTCCCGGCCGTCGCGTACGATATCCGCCGCATAGCCCAGCAAAGCGAGCTGTTGGCGGATCACTTTCTGGTTGATTTCATTGTCTTCCGCTACCAGGATCAGCCTGCCTTCCTCCAGCGCCTTCTCCCGCGAGGGAGCAACCACCATCGCGACCTTTTCAGGCTGTTCCGCCTCGGCTTCCTCATGCAAGCGTCCTGCCGCGATAGCGACGGCCCGAAGAAAGGCGTCACGATGCATGAAATCGCCGTCCAGTGTGATGGTATCCACCGTTTCAGAGCGTTCATGGCGCCTCCGCCCGCGCCTGATAACGACGAAGTGGGGCTCAATATCGGGTTGATGATGCCCATGCTCAAGCACCACGAAATGGGGGTCCAGGTCGGGCCGGGAATGGAAGGCGGCGCGCAACTCTTCCAATGGCGGAACTTCACGTCCCGCATCGATGATCAGCAGCCATAAGCCAGGGGGAAGCGCCTCAATACGCTGACGGGCAGATGCGAATTCCGTTACACGCTCGACATGGGCTCCGCTGTATCTCAGATATACTGCCAAATCGTCGCCCAATCCTTTCTCGTTACCGAGTACCAGGCAGGAAACGCCGGTCAGATCAATGACCTTGGAACCCGCCGGCGTTGCGGGAACCGGCTCGAACGCTAGGCGCACAGTGAAAACGGATCCCTTGCCCGGCGCGCTTTTTACTGTGATCTCTCCTCCCATCATTTCAACCAAGTGATGCGATATGGCCAACCCCAGCCCGGTGCCGCCAAAGCGGCGGGTGGTGGAAGCATCGCCTTGAGTAAAAGAGGTGAACAGCCGTGCCTGGGTTTCTTCGTTCATGCCGATCCCATTGTCGACCACTTGAAACTCGATCGTCGCATGATCAGCGGTACGACCGGTCAGCAATGCCCGTACCGACACGCGCCCTGGCTCCTGAAGTCCACTGGAAAATTTAATGGCGTTATTGGCGAGATTGACCAGCACCTGACGCAGGCGTAACGCGTCGCCGAAAACTTCCTCAGGGATGGTGGGATCAAGGAACAGGGTGAGTTCCACGCCTTTTCGCGCAGCGAGGCTTTCAAGCATGGCGCATGCCTTCTCCACCACGCTTACCACCGACATGGGCTCATGCTCGATTTCAAGGCGGCCGGCTTCGATCTTGGAAAAATCGAGAATATCGTCGATGATCTCCAGCAATGCGAAAGCCGATTCGCGGATGAGATCGACCATTTCCATCTGATAACCGTTGAGGCTGGTTTGCTGCAACACGTCCGCCATGCCGATCACGCCGTTCATAGGTGTGCGTATTTCATGGCTCATCGCTGCCAGGAAGATCGACTTCGCCTGGTTGGCCTGCTCAGCATCCAGCTGGGCCTGTTGCAGATCCTTCAAGACGCGCTTTCTCTCGCTGATGTTGACGCCGGAAGGGATCAGTTTGACGATTGCTCCCTTGGCGTTGCGGACCGGCACGAGCATAAAGTCGATTGGCATGAGACCGCCATCAGCTATGCGCACCTCAACGTCATGCCGCACGATTTCGCCGCTGAGCGCTCGTTCGATATCCTGGCGAATTTGCGCCTTCACCTCTGGCGTGTAAGCAAACCACCCGGTCTCATCGAGCGGCTTGCCGATGACATCTTCGCTCCGCAGGCCCCCCGCCGTCAACGCGGTGCGATTGATCTCCACCAATACGCCGTCAGGGGTCATCTCGCCGACAAAAGCCGCCAGGTTATCGACGATTGCGCGCAGCCGCTGCTCGCTGCCGCGCAAGGCTTCTTCTGCCTGCTTGCGTTCGCGGATATCGCGCAGGACGCCGGTGAAATAGCGCTTCCCCCCGACGAAATACTCGCTCACCGCGATATACAGATCGATCAGTTCGCCATTCTTGTGCCGCCCTTCGATTTCGCGCCCCATCCCGATGTTATGCACCCCTTCCACTTCAAGCGTGAGGATGTGATCGAATTCGCAACGGCCTCGCCCGGTCCGGTAATACCTGTCGATATACCCGCCATGGCCGCTACGATGAGGTTCGGGCATGATGATGGAGATGTTCTGTCCGATCACTTCCTCGCGGGTGTAGCCAAAGAGTTTCTCAATCACGGGATTGACCGAGCGAATAATGCTATTGTCATCAATCGTGATGATGCAGTCCACCATGTGATCGACCACAGAGCGGGTTTCCTCCTCCTTGCTCCTTAACACGGCATTGGCCTGCTCCAGATCGGTAGTGCGTGCTGCGACTCTGCTTTCGAGTTCCTGGTTGAGTTGCCGCAGGTCACGTTCGGCTATGTCACGTTCACGGTTGCTCGCGTTCAGGTGTTCGGTCATAGTGTTGAAGGTACCGGCGAGTTGCCCTATCTCGTCCCATCCCACCACGGGCACGCGCTGCTGCAAATTGCCCGCAGCGATGCGCTTTGCACTGAGGCTCAGGTTTTTCAAGGTGGTGACGACATGGCGGCTTAGCAAAAAAGTGCCCAGAATAGCCGCAAGCAAGGTCACGCCGAGAACCGCCAGACTGAAAGTTTGCACGCGCCGTCCGAACGCGAACACCTCGTCCGTATCCATCTTGACCTCGATGCCCCAGTTCACACGCGGCAAGTATCGCCATGCGGCGACCACCTCCTTGCCCCGGTAATCCACTTTCAGGCCGGCTCCGCGCTCGCCGTGCAGGCCGCTTTGAACAGCTTGAAGAAACGGGGGATTATTAAGCGGTACCTTGAGCTCCAGCGCGGCATTGGGATCATGCCTCAGCGGCGCCATTACCAGGGCAGTACGCTGGTTCAGAAGCCGTGTTATCACGGTTTCGCCGCTCGCTCCCAGCCCCACGTTGTCGGTTACGACCTGGAACACGCGCTCACTGTATATCTGTAGCGCCAGTACGCCCTCGAGCTTGCCCTCAGTCATGATCGGAAACGCCATGAAGGCCGCGATCGCGCCGCGCGAAGGCGGATAACGTTCGAAATCCGACACCCCGTCCTGTAACATATTGAGCGCTTGACGCGCAACATCAGCCAGGCCGCTGGCCCGCCATGGGCCGGTGATCAGGTTGGTGGCGAAATCCGCTTCATGAGCCTGGGTGTAAACGACATCACCGTGAAGAGAAATCAGAAAAAGATCGTAATAACCCGCATCCTCGACAAAACGCTTGAAATGTGCGCGGTAACGGGCATCCAATTGGCGATAGGCGGCCGAATTTACCCCATACTCGGCATACACCCTCGCAAACTCGGGCATGGCCGCGCGGGTGGTGCTGGCCGCCTGTATGATTTTGGCGTCGCGAAGACGTTCTCGCAGGTAGCTGTCGATCTGTTCCGCTTTCATATCGGCGATGGCGGAAACCTGCCGGATCGCCGTCTTCTGCATTTCAATTTCGAAAGTGTGCAGCAGGCTATAGCCGATTACCAGAATCGGCAGCAAGGAAACAATGACGAACCAGACTGTAAATCGCTGCGTTAGCGAAGTGAATCTTAGAGGAAAGGTGAACCTCATGGGGAAGGTGAGCTTGGTGGCGAAGTGGATTCTGTCGGAGTCTCTATGGATTTGAGCACGCGATCCCACTCTTCACGTGATCGATAGGTGGGAAATGGCGCCGGCTCCATAGGCCGGCCGGAATCCCAGACGATATCGAACTGCCCGTCATCCCGGGCCCTGCCTACGCGCGCGATTTTCCATACATGACGCGTCACGGGATCGACCGCAACGACTCCTTCAGGTGCAGGCAGGCTCTGGCGTAGAATCGTGCGCTGCACCTGGGCCACGTCGCTCGAGTCCGCTTCGAGCGCTGCCTGTACCCACATTTGCAGGTTGACATAAGAGGCTTCTGTCGGGCCGTCGACCACAGCGTTCTGCCCGAAGTGGTCCCGGAATCTCTTTACGAAA
>DATJHX010000171.1:0-13708 GCA_035493655.1 Nitrosospira sp. | reverse complement strand
TCCTCAACTAAAATTCCGCGGCTCAATCCTGACGGAATTATGCTTTTTTGCATTAGGGGTTTTTTTGCATCAGGGGTTGGGCCTCTTCGTTCCCGGCACAGGATTATCCTTGCTGGTCACATGCATATCGATATGTTGTTTTATTGTGGCGGGATCGTGATCCGGTTTCGCACCCCCCGTCAATTGCACCCACCTGGCCACCGAAGGCACATCGAGTTTGTTTACGAGAAACAGCATGTACCATCCGGGAGGCGCAATATTCTGCTCGCTCAGCACGATGACATGCAAGTGACAAAAATCATGGACCTGGAATTCAAGGTCTACCACGCGCTGCCCTGTCTCGCATGAATGGGTCGTAGCCATGGGCCAGATGAGTTCGACCCATTTGATTTCTTCAGCCTGTGGAGTGTGGATTTCAAAGCTTCCGCCGTAAATAATCTGCTGTGGTACTGTTTCGATGAAAGGCCGGGGCCCGCGGAACAGATAGGGGGGATGGTAGATTTCCAGACGCAGTTCATCGTCTCGCCGGTTCGGATTCGAACCGGCGGCAAGCACACGGCCGTCGGGCAGTAGAAGGGCAATGGAGTGATACAGTCGTGCAGCTTGTGCGGTAGCTGCCGCAGTCCAGGTGTTTGTAACTGGGTCGTATATCTCCGCCTCCAGCACTGCTGTTGCTGCAATTTCAGATTGGCCATTTCCGCCTGAAACAAATACGGTCCGGTCGGGCAGCAGAATGGTATTCAAGTGAAAGCGTGCGTGGATCATGGACGCGGCTGGCTCATAAGCAGGTGAGGAGACTTTCAGATCAGCGATATAAGCGGTATTTATCGCCGGATCTCCCCCGCCGATGAGCATGACCCGCTGCTCTTGCGCCGGCGCGAGCAGGATAGTGCTACTGTGGTCTCTGGTTTGACTGAAGCCCTCCGGCAGTGTGATTTTGGTTAAGGTACTGGTGGGTATATCGAGCAGTCCCGGCTGTACGGCCGCATTGGGAAACATGTTTCCACCACTGAAGAATAAGCGGCCATCACGCATGAGTATGAGCTGCGGAAAAACAGGCCAGCCTTCCTGCACGGGCATTTGAGCCCAACCTGTGACACTGGAATAGACTTCGGCGCGGTTAGGCCCGCCTGAGACAGTGAAGATCCTACCGTCCCCCAGCGTTACCAGTGTGGGATACCACCGGCCTTCAGCCATCGATGCGAGACGAACCCATGATTCAGACAATGGATCGAATAGATAGCTGGTTTCGAGCCCGATGAAGGGATGACCATCATGGTCGTACTCCTTTGTGCCACCCGCAACGAGTAAGCGGCCGTCGGGTAGAAAGGCTTGGCCGGCGCAAAAGAAGTCTACTGGAGTGAAGGGAGAAATAAACTCTCCATTTTCATAATCCCACACTGCGCTACGCAGCCCCGTGGTAAAAAGCTCGTCATTGCCCGATCCGGCAAACAACAGGACCTTACCTGTGTGCAAGACTGCGCCATGGATGGCAAGAAGCGGTGCCGGGCACGGAACGAGTTCCCATAGTCCTTTTCTGGCTGCTTCAAGGATTGCCGCCGAAGGCCCGGTGCTCATCCCGCCGATACCAGCCACACCGGCCATTCCCTGCATTCCGGGCATACCCGCCATGCCGCCCATGCCTGCCATATCTGCCATCCCGCCGGCTGCCGCCGGCTGATGCGCAACACGCGCGGGATGCCCGTCGGCAGATTGTGCCGCTTCATCTCCATGCAGGCAGCGGAGCACGTCGATATGAGGACATTCATTCATGCCGTCGTCAAACGGCAATTCCACGTTGAGCATTTTGTTTACTTCATCGGAAATCCAGATATGTTGGCGAGCGCGAACGAGGCCCGCCAAGCCCGCCATCATGTGCTCCTCAATATGACAATGAAAAAGAAAATCCCCATGTATCCTCACGCGGCATGCGTTTTCCGACGGATCATGTTGAAACTCCTCAAGAGCGCGCGGCAGCCGCATGGCGGGAGGAATCTCAGTATCGGTAACAAAGGCTTCCAGAGGGCTCAGCCCATGTACGTCGGATGCACCTCCGGCTGGGGCGGGCAGAGTCCAGCGAACCGAATGGGGGTGAAAGTTGTGCCAGACGCCGGAAATATCCAGGTTGAATATATACCAGCGTAACCGCTCGCCGGTGTCTCCGACAACCGTAGGCGTATTTCCCACAAATGCGCGGCCATTGAGGCAGAAGTTGGGCGCACCGCCTCCAGCAGAGAATACAATGTGCTCACTGTTGCCGTCATTTTGCCAGTTGACGGTTCCGCCGGGGCGAACCTGGATCAGCGGAGGGACAAACTTGTTATCCTGGGCACTCACATTGACGCTTTCCGGCGCGCCCGCTGTAACCTGGATTGTTCCATTCATGGCGGGTCCATGAATCGCACAGTAATAGTGAACAATCTCGGCTTCCGTGAAAGTGAAACTGAACAAGTCGCCATGGGCGAGACGTTTGCTTTGAAATGCAGCGCTCGAGCTGCCCGCAAACTGATGAATAAATACCGGAACCTCATGGTCTGCCCGAGGGGCAGCAGCGTCTCTGACGATTAAACCGCCGAACAAACCCAGATTGACATTTCGCGCCACGTTGTGCGAGTGGTCGTGAAATCCCCAGGCGCCCACCATCTCGAACGTAACGTCGAAAACGTACGTCCATTTCTGGCCAGGAAGAATTTCATCGCTGCGCCGTCCGTCTCGCCCTGCAACCCCCAGTGGCCAGGCTCCATCCGATTCGATTCCGTAGCGCAGCCCATGGATATGGAAACTATGACACCCGCTTGTATCCGAGTTCCAGACGTGAATATACAGCCGCTCGCCCGGTTTCGCGTAGAGCAGGCAGCCTGGAATCCTCCGATCCCAGGGAGGTTCATTAACATCTGCTTCGATCAGCTTTGCCTTGTTGGGAACCGTGTAATGGGCGTCGAGATATTCGCGATAAACCAGACCATCGGCAGTACTGGCTAAAATTTCCTGCGCGGGTATGCGTCCCGATTCATGACCCGCGTTAAACATGCAGTCGCGGCCGAAATGGCGAGCGCATGCGACAGGAGCTAGCGGGCTATAACTCGGCAGAGGCTCAATTTTCAGGAAAATATCTCGTCGACGGAAGTTCATGTGCCCTCCTCATCCAGATCATCAGTTCGAATGGATAACGGTGATTCGTAATAAAAAAGAAGAGACGAGAAGAGCGTTCCGGCGAGAAGCCGTAAAGGCGACCAGTGAACCGGCTTTACGCAAGGTTCATCAAATAGCGCCACACCTGCGGAAGGAATGCGATAGCAGAAGCTCCCCGATTAAGCCAGTGTAGATGACGCTCGTCGAAAAGCAAGAAAGGGGGATCAAGGAAATGGTATTCGTCCCAGCACGAAGCCATTCCAGAATTGGCGGTTAATGTTGGCCGCGTAACCCTGAATCATCGATTCATGACTAACTGATTATTATGTAATCAGTGATCCTTTTATATACAGCCCATGCGGGGATGGAAACGAGCAAAAGATGACTGGAGCCACTTTGTGGTAGTCGCAGCAACTCGATCAGCGCAAGCTTTCGGCACATCCTTTCGGTATTTTTTATGCGTTATTTTTTATAAGGACAAAACATGAGACGGCGCGAACGCCAGCGTAACTTGGTCTATAGTTAACTTACAGAAAATATCCAGTTGAGGGACGTCCAATGAACCCAGCCAGACCCCCCATAGATCCTGGCGGCACCCGCCTCCCCATCAAGCTCGACACCACTTCCAATGGGGAGTTTACGCCCGTCCCGTTATCGCCTGCGAACTGCGCAGCCAACGATCTCGCGCATAAAGCGGCCGACAAAAATGCAAAGCGTCTGGCGGTTTCCCGAAGAGATTTTCTTATCTCCGCCTGCGGCGCGGCTTCGACCCTGCTTGCATTCAACACTGCCAACGCGGCGGCCGGCAAGGCCGGCGGCTTCTTCGATTTACCGGCCGAGGCCGCGCTGGAGCCAAAGCTCGCGCAAGCCAAACTCGGCGGCCAAGGTGAATTCATTTTCGATGTGCAAGGCCATTTCGTGGATCCGAATGGGGCGTGGGTGAAAAAGCTTCCGCCCGGACCCAATTTCTTGAGCCGGATGCCCAAGGCAGGCTGTGCTCTCGCCTCCGGGCCCGGTTCCCACAGCTATCTACGATGCCTTGGGCCTGACGAGTTCATCAAGGACGTGTTTCTCGACTCCGATACCGACATGATGGTGCTCTCCTTCGTTCCTTCCGCGCCCGATGCCGAGCCGCTTACCATTCAGGCGGCGGATGCCGTTCGCCAGATCGTCGATCGCATGGAAGGGACGCATCGCCTGCTGCTCCATGGGCGTGTCAACCCCAACCAGCCGGAAGACCTTGAGTCGATGGATGAACTGAAGGAGCGCTGGGGAGTATCCGCATGGAAGACTTATACTCAATTCGGTCCTGGCGGAAAAGGCTATTTTTTATCGGACGATATCGGCACGCGATTCATCGAGAAGGCGCGCAAGCTGGGCGTCAAAGTCGTCTGCGTACATAAAGGCCTGCCTTTCGGCAAGCAGTCCTACGAGCACAGCAAGTGCAGCGACATCGGTGTCGTGGCGAAACGTTTCCCCGATGTCAGCTTTCTCGTTTATCACTCGGGATTCGTCACCACGGTTCCCGAACGTGCGTTCGAAGGAAGGGGCGCGGGTGACGGCATCGATACCTTGATCCGTTCACTCATCGATAACGACGTAGCGCCGAACAGTAACGTCTATGCGGAACTGGGAAGCACCTGGCGCTTCCTGATGCGTGATCCTGAAGCGGCGGCGCATGCTTTGGGCAAGCTCCTGAAATATTGTGGTGAGAACAACGTCCTGTGGGGCACTGATTCCATCTGGTATGGTTCGCCCCAGGATCAGATTCAGGCGTTTCGCGCATTTCAGATCGCGCCCGAGCTGCGGGCGAAATATGGCTACCCCGAGATCACGCCGCAGCTTCGCGCCAGGATTTTTGGGCTCAACGCGGCGAAGGTTTACTCAATCAGCGCCGACGAGGTGAAAAAATACACGGGGCGCGACCGTGTTGCACGGGAGAAGGCCGCTTATCTCGAACGTCCTGAACCGCATTTCCTGACCTACGGTCCTAAAACTCGAAGGGAGTTTCTTCGATTAGCCGCGGCGCGGCAGTTTTGATGACAGTGAAACCTGAAACCTTCTGACAAAATGCTCCAAGGTTTCTGTTTGGATTATCCCTATCAAGTTTGGATTCCCGCTTTGCCGCGGAAAAGACAGTCCGGGTATTATTCCCCTGCCGACTATAGCTTGCATTAACGCGGGTTATGTTTCCCCTTATTGCTTTATTTCGCGCCCGCTTCCTTAAGGAGTTTTACTACGTCCTGGTGACGGTACTTTGATGCCAGCATCAGCGCTGTAGCGCCATTTCCGGCTTTCGCATTCACGTCGGCCTTGGCAGCGAGCAGCTCCCGTATCACCCCGGTGTGGCCGATCTGTGAGGCCAGCATCAGTGCAGTCGCGCCGTTGGCCAGGCGGGCGTTCGCATCCGCGCCGGCGGCAAGCAACATCTGGACGATTTCGACCTGCCCTTCTTGCGATGCCTGCATCAGCACGGTAATACCATCATTCCCACGTGCATTCGCATCTGCCTTGGCAGCAAGCAACTCCTTTACTACCGGTTGATGGCCTCTTTGGGAAGCGCGCATCAGCGCGGTGTTGCCATTGCCTGTCTTCGCATTCACATCGGCTTTGGCCCTCACCAGCGTTTGCACAATATCTTCATAACCATTTTCGGATGCTGCAATCAATGCAGTAACACCGTCATTCGTTTTTGCGTTCACGTTGGCTTTGCTGGATAGCAGCGCTTTTACCCTGGGCAAGTCGCCGTTTCCCGCCGCAGCGATAAGCTCGCTGTCGCCCATGCCCGCCCAGACGCTGATCGGGGTGGAGAACAAGACCAGCAACATGAGCATACGCAGGAGTCCTCGCGACCTCATTGTAATTTTTCCTGCATTGGCATGCTCCTCAAATTCCCGACCCCGGCTTTATAAAAGATAACTTATTGCGACTCGTAACGCGGAGACATCAGATTCATCTCTTGATTGGGAATGATCTATGACCTGAACGATATCTCACTGCTATCGTCGAACCTGCGAACAGACGAGTATATAGGAGTATATTATTACCCAACTCACTTCCAGAAGGACATCAGTATTCCCAACCCCATGCAAAAAATTCATTTTATTGTTTTACTGACATTGTTGGCGCCGTCGTTGGGTTCTGCGGAAGTCACCGCACGCCCCGGTTTGTGGGAAGTCACAACCACTTCAGTTTTATTAGGGTTGGTGCCGGAAATACCTCAGGATCAATTGCAAAAATTGTCAAAGCTGGCCAGGCAATATGGCGTGATTATGCCGCAGATACAGGATGGCGCCGCAACCTCTAAAATTTGCGTGACGCAGGAAATGGCTGAGCAGCAAATCCCCGACTATTTACTTCAGCGCCAATCTGGTTGCAGCATTAAAAAAACATTGCAAACAGAAAACGGTTTCAAACTCGACCTCGCCTGCGCGGGGCCGGAAATCAAGGGAAGCGGAAAAGCCGAAGGAACGTTTATGGATCCCGAGAACTTTTCAGGGCAAACCGAGTTTAACGGTATTGTACGTGGAACTCCCGTAAATGATCGCGCCGATACCCGCGGCCGGTGGATTGGCGAAAATTGCAAGACCGCTCCTATAACAACCTCTAACCTGCGGGATAACTGAGCGGATAATTCAGGCGCCGTTCAACAGGCGTTATTATGCGAACGGATCGACAGCCGGAATTTGCGGTCCTATGAACAACATTACTTCCCGCCGGTTTCACTGATTGCTGCAAGAAGCTTCTCGTGGACACCGCCGAAGCCGCCATTGCTCATGATGAGTATATGGTCGCCGGGATGGGTGGCGCCTGCGATTGCCGCAACCAATGGCTCCAGACTACCGTAGGCGCAAGCATTAGCGCCCAAGGACGCCAGCGCGCTTCCTACGTCCCATTCGAGGCCCGCGGTATAGCAGAACACCAGGTCTGATCCTGCAAGGCTATCCGCCAGGCTATCTTTCCAGACACCCATTTTCATCGTATTGGAGCGAGGCTCCAGTACAGCGATGATCCTCGCTCCCTTCACCTTGTCACGCAGACCCTGGAGAGTCATCCGGATTGCGGTAGGGTGATGAGCGAAATCGTCATAAACCCTGATGCCCCCGACTTCTCCGCGCAATTCCATACGCCGCTTGACATTTTTGAATTGCATCAGCGCATCGAGGGCTATGTTGATCGGCACGCCCGCATGGCGCGCGGCGGCCACCGCAGCCAGTGCGTTCATACAGTTGTGTTCGCCCAGCAGTTCCCATTGCAGCATTCCCTGGGGTTCTCCCCGAAAGGAAATAGCAGCTTTGCCACCCGTCAAACTGTCAGACTGCCAGCCGTCCGCAACGCCTACCTTTTCAACCGGCGTCCAGCAGCCCCTCCCCAGCACGCGCGCGAGGCTCTCCTCGCGCCCATTGCTGATGATAAGACCGTTCTGGGGAATAACCCGCATCAGGTAGTGAAACTGTTGCTCAATCGCCGCAAGATTCTCAAAAATATCGGCGTGATCGAATTCCAGATTGTTGAGAATTGCGGTCCTGGGGCGGAAATGAACAAATTTCGAGCGCTTGTCAAAAAAGGCAGTGTCATATTCATCCGCTTCGATAACAAAGAAGGAGGATTCGCCGAGCCTGGCGGATAGACCGAAATTTGCGGGAATACCGCCAATAAGAAATCCAGGAGTCATCCCCGCATAGTCAAGTATCCACGCAAGCATGGAACTGGTCGTTGTCTTGCCGTGGGTTCCCGCAACCGCCAGCACCCATTTATCCCGCAAAACATTCTCCGATAACCACTGGGGGCCGGAGATATAGGGAAGACCCCGGTTGAGGATTTCCTCCATGAGAGGATTGCCGCGTGCAACCACGTTACCTATGACATAGAGGTCCGGGTTCACCTTGATCTGGTCGGGAGAGTAACCTTCGATCAGGTCGATTCCCTGAGAGCTCAACTGAGTGCTCATGGGTGGATAAACATTTGCATCGCATCCCGTGACCTCATGGCCGGCTTGCCGCGCGATCGCCGCAATGCCGGCCATGAAGGTACCGCAAATGCCGAGTATATGAATATGCAAGCCTTAACTCCTCCGTGATTCTGAATATGAATTGTGGGCAACAGCCTATCATCCTAAATCCGGCAGTTGACCGCTCATTTTCAGCTTATCTCTATGATCCACAAAAGCTTCTTGCGATACTTGACGTTCACCTTTAGGGTGAGCTCGCTACGAGGCCGATTGCACGTTTTTTGCGGCACATCGCTGCGTTGCAACTCCTTGGAATGGAATAGCCATTCCGCGTCGTTGCGCCTTGCCCTGCACCCCCAAAAACTGCACACTCCACCTCGTCCAACTGCCGGATTTAGGATCATGAGGTGAGAACAGGCATAGCAGGACAAACTGGATGAGTAGCCAAAAGAAGTGGCATCAGGATAAACATTAGCAGGGCCGTTTTTTGTTACACTTACAGCTTTACTCGTCAACTTGCCATTCAAGCCCATCCGGGCGGCTCAACACGCAGCATCCCCGATTTTCAAAATACCACTTCAATACCGCTACGTGCCCTCACGCCTCGACAACTGTGACGAGAGATTTTTTATTCTGAAAAGGCAGTTCATCCATAAGGAAACGTTCTTTCAGGATGAATAACCTCACATGAAATCGCGTTTTTCCCGTCCTATCTGTTGGTCTGTTTTGTTGCTTTGTCTTGCATGTAATGCGCGCGCCGAGGCGCCATCGCCCGAATCGAAAAATAGACAGGAACGCGTCGCCCCTCCCGGCCGGAAGGAGGCTAACGGCAGTAAACCCGTACTTATCGATACGGAGCCCATACAGGGGCGCCACGAATATGAATCTGAAGCCCAGGGCGAGACCGGGCTGCGCAAGCGCTCTACTATCTCAGCAGAAGAGCGGCCTGGCAACCTGCCCAACCTGCCTGAAGACCTCCGTTCGAAGCCGCAGCAGAACTATACATCGCCTGCGGCAAAAAGTGGACCTATCAAAAGTGAACCGCGTGAGGGCGTTTCGACCGCCGATGCGGAACATAAGGAGAGCCCGCCCCCAACTGCCGGGGTTGAGGGGGTAGCAGAGCATGCCATACATGAAGGTGAGCCTCCCCTGCGTACCACTACGCGGCCCCCCTCGGGCATCACACCGGCGCCATCGCAGGAGGAAGGCCGACTGGCCAAGTCAGGATCTGAGGCTGCTAACGATCGCTTTGCACGGGTCGGAAGCGATCAGATTCGCGGGCACTTCGAGCAGGAGAGTGATTTCAGGCTGCGCCTGGGAGGCCAAGCCGAACCGAGTATGGGAACCGAGCCGGCAGTAGCTGGCGCCCCGGCTGCGCCTCTCAAGAATAAACCGATATTCGTAGCGGCTGAGCGCCTGCAGGGCCATTCGGGACGTGATATCGAGGCCATCGGCAAGGCTGAGCTGGCAAACGGGGAGCAATTTATCTCCGCCGATCGGATGAAATATAACGAAACGACTGAGGATGGTGAAGCCGAGGGCGCAGTGCGTGTCGAGCAGCGTGGCGATATCCTGGAAGGTTCGCGGCTCAAGTTCAATCTGGGGAGTAAAACGGGGGAATTAAGTCAACCAAGCTATCGTCTGAAGGATGCCAGCAGCCGCGGCCATGCCGACATGCTTCTATTCGAAGGGGAGAACAAGTACCGCCTGCAACATGCTACCTATACGACTTGTCCGGCCGGGGATGACTCCTGGTTCATTCAGGTTGCTAATATAGAAATCGACAATTCCAAAAAAACGGGTACCGCGCGCGGCGTTAAACTTACGTTCAAGGACGTGCCGCTTTTTTACACGCCCTGGATAAGTTTCGCATTCAGCAAGGAACGTAAATCCGGCTTGCTCGCCCCAACATACGGCACCAACGTCAAGACAGGGCTCGAACTGACCGTGCCGTTCTACTGGAATATCGCGCCCAACTACGATGCAACCATCTCCGCCCGCCTGATGTCCAAACGCGGCGTCGCGCTAAACAATGAATTTCGCTATCTGACCAATTTATCAAACGGCACCGCGCTTCTGGATGTGCTGCCCCGCGACCTGGATACGGGCCACAGCCGCTGGCGCACGTCGTTCTGGCACAATCAGAATCTGACTAACGGCTGGTGGGGCCGCCTTGACTATAACCGGGTATCCGACGATGCATACTTCCGCGATCTCGGCAACAACCTGAACCTCACTTCCAGAACCAATTTGTTACAGCAGGCCCAGGTAGGTTACAGCCGTAATCTCGGAGAGGAAGGTACGCTCAGTCTTGTTGGGATGGCACAGCAATATCAGACCATCCAGGATCCGTTGGCGACAATTGTTTCGCCATACAAGCGGCTGCCGCAGGGGACATTGACTGCGAATAAGCCAGATATTTTCGGAACCGGAGCAGATTTCAATTTTTTCGGCAGCGGGACGGATTTTTCCCATCCCACCCTGGTGAACGGGAAGCGTCTAGTGCTGTTTCCCAGCGTCAGTTATCCCATGCGTAACGCGTTTGGCTACATCACCCCCAAGATCGGCATACACCACACCCGTTACTACCTGGATGCGCTCGACGCGACCCCGGGGTCGAATCCGACGCGAACCTTGCCACTATTCAGCGTGGATAGCGGCGTTGCGTTCGATCGCAGCGTCGCCCTGCTTGGAGAGCAGTTCACGCAAACCCTTGAGCCGCGTCTCTTTTATGTTTATGTGCCGTTCCGGGACCAGAATGGCCTGCCCAACTTCGACTCGGCAAAAACCGACTTCAGCTTTGCGCAGATGCTGACTGAAAACCGGTTCAGCGGCAGCGACCGGATCAATGATGCGAATCAGGTTACCTTTGCGCTTACGTCGCGCCTGATAGAGCCCAATACCGGAAAAGAACGTTTGCGCCTTGCAGTTGGGCAGCAGTACAGTTTCATAGATCGCAGGATAGCGCTGGAGGCACCCAATACGGTCCCTAGAAGGCCGGATTTCATTGCCGCGATTACAGGGTTTCTTACGCCGACAATCAGCACCGATAGCAGCATGCAGTTCGATCAAAGAGCGTTCACCACGGAGGTCGTACGGTCGGGCCTGAGCTATCGGCCGCAACCGGGCAGAGTGGTCAATGTAGGTTATCGTTTTACCCGGGACGTTCTGCATCAGATGGACGCTTCAAGCCAGTGGCGATGGACGGAAAAATGGCAAACCGTGGCGCGCATAAACTATTCCTTGCAGGATCACAGAATTCTGGAAGGGCTGGCGGGCATTGAGTATAATGCCTGCTGCTGGTCGTTGCGGTTCGTACTGCAGCACCTTACCACCGCCACGCAGAAAACGACCACAGCCGCTTTTTTACAACTTGAGCTGAACGGATTGATGCAAATTGGATCAAACCCGCTCCAGGTATTGCAGCGGAGTATTCCCGGCTATACCCAAACCGGCAGTGCGGGAAGCAGCTCGGTGGAAGGGCCCCAGAGCGGGGAACACAAAATTTTGCAATGAGTTCATCCCCCTGCAATTCTTAATAACGCTTATGCGCATAGGCACTCACTTTCTGGTGCGTTGTTTTGTCCTGCTGGCCGCGCTAGTGGGCGGAACCGCCGCCGCCCAGCAATATCCTGCCGGCGGCATTGAGACTATCGACCGTATTGTTGCAGTGGTGAATGAGAATGTCGTCACCCGCTACGAACTCAACGAGATACTCAAAGCCACAGTCAAGCAACTGCAGAAGCAGGGGGTGCAGCCGCCCGCCCCTGCGGTACTCGAAAAGCAGTTGCTGGAGCGCGTCATTCTCAACCGTGTCCAGTTGCAGCTTGCCAAAGAAACCGGCCTCACCGTAAGCGATGCTGAACTGGACCAGACGCTTCGCCGCATTGCTCAGGAGAACAAATTGTCGATGCCGGAGTTTTACACTGCGCTCGAGCGGGACGGGATCAGCTTCAACAGGTTCAGGGATGAAATTCGTGATGAGATCATTCTGGTACGGCTGAAGGAACGTGAGGTCAATAACCGGGTAAATGTGACCGAAGGAGAAGTGGACAATTTCCTGCATAGCCAGCAAGGCTCATCCAGTCAGGACGATGAATATCGTCTCGCCCATATTCTGATACAGGTGCCAGAGCAAGCCAACGTGTCACAATTGGCGGACAGGCAGCTACGAGCGGAAGCTGCTCTCGCACAACTGAAGAATGGCGCAGACTTTGCGCGGGTAGCCGCTGAATTCTCCGAAGCTTCGGATGCAATGGAGGGCGGTTTGCTGGACTGGCGGCCCGGCGCCCAGTTGACCAAGAAATTTGCCGAGATATTGGCGTCGATGAAACCCGGCGACATCACTCCGGTCATTCAAACCTCAAATGGTCTTCATATTCTCAAACTGGTCGATCGCCGCAATCAGAAAGCGAGCGCAACCATTGTAGAGCAAACCCATGCCCGCCATATCCTCATAAAAATAAGCGAGCTGACATCGGAAGCCGATGCCAAACGCCGCATCGTGGAACTGAAAGAGCGCCTGGATCATGGCGGTAAATTCGAGGAACTGGCAAAACTTCATTCCGAGGATGGCAGCGCTCCGTCGGGAGGCGATTTAGGCTGGGTCTCCCCCGGAGATACTGTGCCAGAATTCGAGCAGGCCATGAAAACGCTTAAACCCGGCCAGATCAGTGAGCCTGTACAAAGTCCTTTTGGCTGGCACCTGATTCAGGTTCTTGAAAACCGGACTCAGGACGTCAGCCAGGAGCGCCAGCGTCAATCTGCACGCCAGGCGATCAGAGCGCGCAAAGCCGATGCAGCTTTTCAGGAATGGCTGCAACGATTGCGCGACCGTGCTTACGTCGAATACAGACTCGAGGAAGGCTAGGGCCTGTTAACATTTATTTCACATTCGCGACGGCAACGGATTTCGTCCAGTGCAAGGCACGAGCCGTGCGGCAGAGTGGGCCTCTGTAAGCGGCGAGTAACGAAGAGCTGGATGAAATCCGTCCCGTCCCTTTGGGTTGCGCATGAAAAACGCGGATGCCGTGTTGCAAAGCTTGGCCATAGGCCCACTATGGTCCTGCGCTTCGCGCCTTGCCTCCGCGTTTTTCATGCAGCAACGCGAGCGCGAAATAAATGTTAACAGGCCCTGGAATCGGGATAACGCTGAATCGAGCTCCGGGAATACGGCCGGATGTGAAGCAGATACTCGCTCTCACGGCTGGAGAGCCAGCAGGAATTGGCCCGGACTTGTGCGTGCAAATCGCCCAGATGGATTTGCCGTATAACCTGGTCGTCGTCGCTGACCGTGAACTCTTGCGCGAACGCGCCCGTTTATTGCAACTCCCGCTGGAAATAATCGACTCTTCTGTTGTCGCTCCCGAACGCCAACCGTGCACTCTGCGCGTGCTGCATATCCCGCTGGCTGAGCCGGCTATGCCCGGCACACTGAATTCGGCAAACGCCCGCTATGTGCTAAACACGCTGGAACGCGCCGTCGAAGGCTGCCGCAGCGGTGAATTCGACGCCATGGTTACGGCGCCGGTGCACAAAGGCGTCATCAACGACGCGGGGATTGCGTTTACCGGCCACACGGAATACCTCGCCGATCTTACCAGCAGCCAAGCGGTCATGATGCTG
>DATJHX010000170.1:0-5295 GCA_035493655.1 Nitrosospira sp. | reverse complement strand
AGCAGCCGCAGTCCGCCGCAAGAAAGCGGCCGCACTCGAAGACAACCTGAAAGCAGGGTTGACGCGCTGCAATGAGCGCGGACAGCCCGGCGCAGAAATTTTCCCAACCGAAAGGGGAACTGGAATCAGCATAATTCACGCCAATACCCCCGCCGACATTCAGCCAGGCGAACTTCAATCCATAACGCCGCTGCCACGCCTCTGCCAAATTAAAATAATGTTCTACCAGGGCAAGATGGGCCTCCGCGTCCAGGTTGTTGGAAATGGCGTGGATATGCAGCCCATTGAGCCGGATTCCCGGAAGGGTCTGGATCAGCGCGAACAAGTCGGGAATCCGGGTTTCTTCGATCCCGAACTGGATCGGCTGGCCGCCCATGCGGAGTGTCGCCTGTTGCGGCACGTGGGCCGGGTTTACCCGCAGCAGGATGTCCACGGTCTGGTTACGGAATCGCGCAATCCAGTCGAGGCGCCGCAACTGATGCTCGCTCTCCACGTGAATCAGCATGACCCGATGGTCCAGTGCGCCTTCCAGCTCTATATCGCTTTTGCCAGGACCGCCAAATACGATGAGAACCGAGTCGTCGATGGCGCGCACTCGCTGGATTTCACCCAGCGATGCAACTTCGAAGCCATCGGTATGGTTGAGCAGCGCTTTCAGCACCGGCTCATCGCTGTTCGCCTTGATGGCGTAAAAAAGCTTGCACCGGGAAGGCAGGCTGTGGCGCAGCCTGTCGGCGCGCCCTCGCAGATGCGCCAGATCGTAAAGATAGGCGCACACAGGTTGTATCCCAGCGGACGGAGTCCCCAAGGGTTGTGTCTCAGAGGGCCGGGTTTCAGAGGGTGATGTCTCGGAGGGCTGTGTTCGGTAGCGCGCTCGGGCATCGAGATAATCGCGCACGTGCTGCAGATTCATTGCCTGAAAACCTTGATCTGGTGCTGCATCAAGTGAGCGGCCATGGCACGGCGGGCAATGCCGCGATCATCGCCAAGAATGAACATGCGGACTTCGTCTCGATACCAGGACTCGAAATCTTCAGGCACTCGCGGCAACGCACAGAACATTTTGTCGTGGTTGCGTGCCACCGTCCGAATTCGCGATACCGCCGCCCGTATGTCCGGATGGCGGGTTTGCCAGGGCAGACCAAATGATTGCGAGAGATCCGCCGCGCCTTCCAATAACACGTCGACGCCTTCCACCGCCGCAATTTCCTCTGCATTGTCGAGTCCTTCGCGGTTCTCGATCATCGCTATTACCAAAATGTGCTCTCTTGCCTCATTCGTGAACTCTGCCAGATCGTCACATCCGTAGCGGCTATGCCAGGTCGCATTCAGGCCGCGCTCGCCGAGCGGTGCGAAATGGCAGGCGCGAACAGCATCCCGCGCCGCTTGCGCCGAGCCAACGCGCGGAAATACGACGCCTTCCGCGCCAGCATCCAATACCTGCAGCGCCTGATAAGAGGTTGCCACCCGGACCAGTGCCGCCATGCCGCTGGCACGAGCTGCCAGCAGCATGGCAGCAAGCTGCCGGGCATCGATCAACGTGTGTTCCAGGTCAATTACAACAAAGTCATAACCTGCCGCCGCGATGATTTCAATGCTCAGCGCAGCCGGAGTGGAACAGAACACCCCATATACCGTTTCATTCGCCTGCAAGCGTTTCTTCAGATGCATAACCTCTCCTCAAGCTTCCTCAAGCTGTGCGAGCGGATTGGGCGCGGGCCGCGCACGCAACCGGATTTCCGGCTGGAAGCGCCGGCTGGCAAGCAACTCGACGCCTACCTCATCAGCAAAGCAATCGAACAGCGCGTACCGCCCCGCACTCTCAGGATGGCGTTCCTGATGTGCTTGCAGTACTTCACGCGTAATCTGCCAGAACTGTTTTTCCGGCATCCCGTAGTGGCGCAGAAACAGCCAGGCCAGCTCCGCCAGGTTGACGAAAAAAAGCGCATCAAATGTAAAATCCCTTAATTCGTCGGCGCTTCCTGTTTCCAGGAAGGAGTTGGGATTGATCTGTGAATGCTCGGGTGGCGGCGCGGTGAGGGCGGGCGCAGGCCGGGACAGTAGCGGCTTGCTGAAACGCACTCCGTCGTGGAAATCCTTGAGCGCCACGCGCACTGGCAAGCCCTCTTCCACCAGCAGGACCATGTTCTGGGCATGAGACTCCAATGCGGTTCCATGTTCCCAGAGCAGATGCAGCACTGGCAGATATGCCCGCTCCACCAGCCGCGTCAGCCATTCTTCGGGACCGTGGCGCCGCACCCATGGATTGATGAACGGTTTTCCATCGATGTCGATATGCGTGACAGCAGTCATCGGCACCGCTCTTTCACCCGGCCGCAAGTGGCCGTGTACACTTTCACGCCAGATGCACGACAAAGCCCCGTATTGGCCCTGGGCGGGAGCCAGCGGCGTGAAGCTCACCCCGGCTACTTCGCGCAACAGCACAGGACGTGCCAATGGCGATTGCCAATCGGTACGTTCTACCAATTCATGCAACCAGTCGCTGATGACTGGCGCATTCTGCACGGTATGCG
This sequence comes from Nitrosospira sp., assembly GCA_035493655.1. GTDB lineage: Bacteria > Pseudomonadota > Gammaproteobacteria > Burkholderiales > Nitrosomonadaceae > Nitrosospira. Next base: position 2,761 of record DATJHX010000170.1, on the reverse strand, counting down.
GCGCCAGGACCCGCGAGGTTGATGTATTGACGAGATTCATCGCAAGCTTGAGCGACAGGCGATTCCGGTCGCTCAAATTACTCAAGGTGCGAATCGATTGCTGAGGCAGATACTGATCGGTCAACGGTCCAATTGGGAGTATTTCTCCACGTGCCACGGCCTGGTGATAACCGGATACGACAACTTCATCCCACTGCCACGGGTGAACCGGTAGCGGCACATAATCTTCCGATTGCAATGCGAGCTTTGCCAATTGATCGCAAAAATGCACCCAACCGGCCTCGCCCAGCAGGAATGAGCCGAGGCCGGAACCAAGACCTCGGCCTTCGCTGCCAACCAGTGTGCTACTGGCCGCCCAACGACAACGGTCCAGGCGTACGGCAAGGAGCAGCGGGGTCACGGAAGACGCAATTTCCGGCGCATACATTGCGTTATCATTCAATGTAAAACCCATCCGCGACTTGTATGCAGGATGGTAGAGATGACCATCGGTCAGCCTCGCCTCCAGCGTGTCGTAGTCGGCGCCGCGTAACAGCGCGCCGCCATGCGCAGACAATGTCTGCGCATCCTTGATCTGCGTGGCCAGGAGCTCGGATGCAAATTGGCTGAGCCGGCTTTCGTCGGCAGCCAGCCAGGGTGCGATTTCCGCCAGGAATAAAGCGGGATCGCAGGCTTCTTCGGTGATGCCTTCGTCAATACGCAATAATGGGGTCATAATGCGCACGCGGCCAAAGCTGACGGTTTGCCGCGCCTGGCATTCATAGCTGACGGGAACATTGTCCGCCCGAAGGCCGGGCAAATTCAGCGTTTCGCTATTCCATACGCAATGCGGCACAGCGCCTTCAAATAACAACGCTTCCAGCAATTGGCGTAGAACGCGGCGGCTGGCCTGGCGGTAAGCCAGGCTATTAATGAGGTTCTTATAATCAGGTGGATTCATAGTCTTATCTTTGAACCATAGGATTGGGGATCTCAACCCAGGAGGGGCTTTCCCCGCGCTGGTGAAAACTGCTGAGCATGTTTGCTTTGGCCGGCAGGGTCGGCTGAACAAGCAATCGCTGTATCAGCGGGTCATCGATTGCATTCAGCACGATTGCCGTGTCACGCCACAGCATGGCTTCAGTAGTCAACCCCTCGCGAGCCAGGCAGGCAATCACATGGCCAATGTGGTTAACAAGTACGTAATACTGAAATCGATGCCACGCCTGTTCTTCCGGGTAGGCTGCCGGGCTGTCGCCGGACAGGTGATCAAGGAAAGGAAAGCGTGCGCGGCTGATGCTTGCGCCCTCCATGTCACGTACATAACCACGCACCGGCCAGCCATTGCGAAAAGCAATCAGGGTATTCTGAAGGTGCGCTTCAAGACTGATGCCATACTCCAGAAACAGGCGCAGTAATGGCAGTAGCGTCGCGTCGAGATAGCACTTCCACCACATGTGGATCAGCTCTTCGCTGAGCGGCTTTCCCTCCGCGGACAGCCGTAACAAACCCAGCAATGGGATCTCCCCATCGGCAGGCTCTTCCAGTACCGCCACGATGGTCTGAACGTGCTCCGCCTCGCTTGCCGGCATCGCTTGGCGGTAAATCACTGCACAGGCTGCACGTAAAGTTTCAGCCGGCAGCCTCAGAGTCTGGCTAGCCAATTCCGGAAGGATGCGAAAAGCCGGCTGTTCCAGCACATGGGGCGGAAGCAGCGATAATGCCAAGCTGGCATCCAACGCGCGCCTGACCTGTTCGGATGGATTGTTGCGTATGAAATTGGTGATCCGGATATTGAGCGACAGCTTGAGGAATAGATTTTGCCGGGGTAGCCAAACGGTGCGCACCGAGGAAGTGGGCCATGCCACTTCACCCAGCGGGCCCAGCGAAATCAGCACGCCGTTCTTTATCAATGTCTTGATTTCGGGCAGACCCAGCAGATAATTGGCCTGCCAGGGATGACAGGGCAATAATCCGTAGTCACCGCCGGCAAGGAGATTCTCGGCAAACAACTCCACTTCCGGGTCCCTGGTGGGATGCTCGCTATTTATCACACGAGTCTCCAGCATGTCGGCCATCACTGCAAAGTAATGCAGACGAAATGAGGCGCCCAGCTCGGGGGCGTAGCGCTGCATATCTTCTTCGCTGAAGCCTTCCGCCGCCTTGGAGGTAACATGAAAAATGTGCCCAAAGCGCAAACCCTGTTCGGCAGTGATGAAAGGCGATCGTCCCAGGATGGGTTTATGCAGATGGAAGCGGCGGACCTGGGCGATGCTGTTGCGCATCAGTGTTTTCAGACGGCGACGGCTGCGGTACGCCACTTCCGCAGGCTGGCTGCTGGTCGCAGCAAGCGTGTAGGCGATCAGATCAACCAGTAGCGTTGCATCAGTTGTTAAAGGTTGCCAATTGCCATGTTGACCGATCCATGCAAACGGGGCCAGCCGATGGTAACCAATGGGCGAAAAATAGTTGAACGCACCGGCCAACTGATAGCCGGTCTGTGCAAACGACACAAGATAAGGCATCAAGCCGGCGGCTCGCCATGCTTTAATGTGTGAATGAATTTCAAACGGTCCCGCATCGTCCGTTGCCAGCCGGGGATCGAAACAACCTGTTTCCCGGCAATAGGTGTTCAGATATTGCTCCATCAGGCGACGCTCTATTGGCGTCATTACCGGCTGGTGCGATGGCAACGGGGTCATTTTTTTCATCGGAATCATTTCTCTAGCTCTGCAAAAGAGAAGTCAGCAGTGCGACTGCTGAAAACCAGTAAGCCACCGGT
>DATJHX010000169.1:0-5723 GCA_035493655.1 Nitrosospira sp. | reverse complement strand
TGACAACGTAGACTGTCGGCGTTATCCGCGGCGATATGCCGCGGCCTCATACGATCGAATGCTCAGGGTTGTTGTGTAAACACTCCACTTTGACAGAAACAGGCGCTCCGGGTATCTTTACCAGGCGGCCAAGCCGCTAATGGATAAGGATAAGATCACTCCGAGTCCGTTCATTCTTCTTATGCAGGAGTTACCCACTGAAAATGAAAACGACCGTAGAAGAAGTGCTCTCCCGCATCCCCGGTCCGGCCACAGTAGAATGGCCGACGGGAGAGCGGTTTGCAGTCGGACTTGCCCACGGCTCCATGTCAGTGGTGTATTACGCCCCGATCGGAAACGATCCGCAAACCCCGCATGAGCAGGATGAAGTCTATTTCATCCATAAAGGAACAGGTGCCCTCGTCATTGGCGAGAAACGCTATTCGTTCAAGGAAGGGGATTGCCTGTTTGTCCCGGCCAACGCCGAGCACCGGTTCGAGAATTTTTCGGAGGATTTTGGTACATGGGCAGTATTTTGGGGGCCTAAAGGTGGGGAAAGTGGCGGGGAAGGTAAAAAATAAGCAGGAAACAAACATTGGCATCATCTGCCATAGGGGTATACAATCAAACGCATATGAATATGCGGCGCCATGCCTGTTCCTTTATATTTGCATTGCTCGTCAGCATACTGACGAATGCATTCGGCTGGGCGTTTAACGGCGAAGTGTTCGCCCATGAGCTCGACCATGAGCATCATGTTCTCTCCCTTGATCCGACCGCGCACCTTGAAGCACATCAGCATGCCCTCATCAATGATGAGGGTCATCTGGATGCTGCGACCCATCTGTGTCTTCATGCCGCCGGGCAATATCAACCGTTTTTCTTCACGCCTCCTCCGTTTGTGCCTACCTCAGTCGGTGCGGAAGTATTGAGCGCATTTGTGTCCATCGCTTTTCCCGAGTCCGTCCCTGACTCGCCTCTGCACCCTCCCCGAAACACCTTCGCAAGTTAAATTGGCAAGTCACGCGTGATAGTCCTGCGCCCGGCGAATTGACAATCGCTTTGGCTGCATCGGCTCATCCGCAACGATCACTTTCCGAATGCTATCTACGCTCCGGTTCGCGCATGTGTACCGATAGCGTAGGGAATTAACGCATACATTTGCGGAGGATTTCATGAATGTTACCGTGCTGTTTACGGTATCCCGGCAACAGGTGTCGCTGGGACTACTTGTTCTGATTCTGGCGTTGGGTTTTGCGTCGCTCCCGGTAACCGCCGAAGGCATGACTTTCGGGCGGTCGGCTGGCGGAAGCCGGGACTATGCGGTACAGGCGCTACGCGAAACGAATGAGCTCACCTTGAGCAACGCCGCGCAGCTTGCACTGCAACGTAATCCGGAACTGGCATCCTTTGCCAAAGAGGTGCGTGCTCTGGAAGGAGCAACGCTTCAAGCTGGATTACTTCCCAACCCTGAGCTATCCGTAAACGTTGAAAACGTCGGAAATATTCAGCCGCTTACAGGCGATATCAACTCGCAGAAGTCGGTTGCACAGGAAGTTGTCCAGCAAATCTCGACTATTCGTATTTATCAGTTAATCGAGCTAGGCGGAAAGCGCGCGGCGCGAGTTAATGCAGCATCACTTGGTGAAGAACTGGCAGTTCGGGATTACGAGGCCAAGCGCGTGGAACTCATCGCGAGGGTGGCAAATGTGTTCACAGAGGTGCTTGCCGGGCAGGAGCAACTGCGGCTTGCGGAAGAGAATCAGCAATTGGCTCAAAGGGTGGTGGATGCGGTCGCAAAACGTGTCCAAGCGGGCAAGGTGCCTCCTATCGAAGAAACCAGGGTTGGGGTAGCACTTTCCACCACCCGGATTGGGTTGGTGCAGGCACAACGCGATCTGGACGCAGCGCGCAAGCGCCTGGCTCTTCTATGGGGCAACTCCTCCCCCCAATTCGCCAGAGTGTTGGGTGATCTCGAGTCTCTGATCACCCTGCCGAGCTTTGAAGCCCTGGCGGAACGCGCTCTCGCCAGCCCTGCGGCACTGCGCGCCATGAAAAATATAGAACAGCGTAAAGCGCTGCTGGACGTGGAACAGACGCGTCGCATACCAAACCTCACCGTTCAGGCCGGCGTCGTCCACCACGCGCTGCTTGGTGGGAATACCGCTGTGGCAGCCGTGGTATTGCCGCTGCCATTGTTCGACCGCAATCAGGGCAATATCCTGCAAGCTCATCAGCGCGTCGATAAGGCCATCGATGAGCAGGCAATGACCGAACTGCGGCTTAAAACCGAACTAACACAGGTCTATGAAGCGTTATCGGCAGCTTCAGACGAGATAGGCATACTGCGCAGCGAAATTCTACCAGCGGCCAGGAATGCGTTCGAAGTCACCAACAAAGGCTACGAATTAGGGAAATTCGGCTTTCTTGAAGTGCTCGATACACAACGTACCCTTTTTCAAAACCAGGTCCTGTACGTGCGGGCGCTGGGAAATTACCACCGTCTGGTCAATGAAATTGAACGCCTTATTGCAGCCCCCATTGATGGCGCCTCAAATGGGATCGCGAATAGTCCGGTTATTGATGGCAACCGTGCGGATAAAGATTTAAGGAGCGGGCTATGAGTAAACGGCAGATGATGCCAATAGCCGTTGTCATCGTGATAGGCGCCGTGTTGGGAGCACTGATTCTCACGTGGGATAAGGGAGACAAAGCTGCACAGCCAGGTGCCGCATCAGAGAATCATGCCGCCGGGCATTCATCAATAACTCTGGAAAAACATGCAGGGCACGAACAGGCGCAGCAGCCAGATAGAGGCCCTCATGGAGGAAAGCTGTTTACACAGAGCGGCTTCGGCGTAGAAGTCACTATTTTCGAGCAAGGGGTGCCGCCACAGTTGCGACTCTACCTCTATAAAAACGGAAAACCCTTGCCTCCTGCTGCTGCTAAAGCCACCGTCACGCTATCGCGACTCGGCGCACCGGCGCAGATATTCAACTTCAAGCCCGAGGCCGGCTATCTGCTCGGCGATCAAGTAGTCGAGGAGCCGCACTCGTTCGATATGGCCATCTCTGCCGAACATAACGGCAAAACGTTTCGCTGGGGTTATAGCCAAATTGAAGCGCGCGTAGAGATACCGGATGAAATGCTCAAGAGTATCGGCGTGAAAATAAACACTGCCGGGCCAGCCACGATCGAACCTGCGCTCAGGCTGCCGGGCGAGATCGTATTCGATGAGCATACTATTGTACAAGTCGTGCCGCGTCTGCCGGGCATAGTCACTGCTGTCTATCGACATCATGGTCAGCATGTACAGAAAGGTGAAGTACTCGCCGTCATCGATAGTCAAGTGCTGGCCGACTTGCGCAGTCAGCTCTTCGCAGCCCGGAAGCGCCTGACATTGGCGCGAATCACCCTTGAACGTGAAAAGCAGTTGTGGGAAGAAAAGATCTCCGCCAAGCAGGACTATCTCGCTGCGCAGCAAGCGATGGCTGAAGCTGAGATCGCCTCGGATCTCGCCTTGGTAAAACTGCGAACGCTTGGAATACCGCCGGAGGCAATTTACCAAAAAGGTGATATGGCCCGCTATGAAATTCGCGCGCCCATCCCCGGGCTGATCACGGGCAAGGCTATAGCTCAAGGTCAGACGCTCAAGGAGGACGCAGCCATCTTTACCATAGCCGATGTGTCAACAGTATGGGCGCATATCACGGTTTATGCGAAAGATCTTGACATCCTCAAGCTCGGGGAGAAGGCCACTGTGAGAGCGACAGCCATTGATGTTGAGGGCGAAGGCGTCGTTTCCTATATCAGCCCACTCGTCGGCGCGCAAACGCGCGGTGCCACAGCACGGATCGTACTGGATAACAAGGACGGCAGATGGCGTCCCGGCATGTTTGCAACTGCAGAGCTGATAGCCGAAGAAATTCAAGTTCCTGTCGCCGTATCGATGGATGCCATTCAGACATTGCACGACTGGTCGGTGGTGTTCGGCCGCTATGGAACGTACTTTGAGGCGCGCCCCCTGAAACTGGGACGCAGCGATGGCAGGATGGTTGAAGTACTTGCCGGAATTTCCGCCGGAGAGCAGTACGCGGCGGGAAACAGCTTTGTTATCAAGGCCGAGCTGGGTAAATCGGGAGCAAGTCATGATCACTGATCCAGTAGAGCTGGCAAGTCGTCCTGCAGGGCCGATCGGGGGACCAGGATCATGATTGAACGTATTCTGCGAACCTCGATACACCAGCGTGGACTGGTTCTGATAGCGGTATTAGGCATGGCCATGCTTGGAATCTACAGCTACCAGAAGCTGCCCATTGACGCCGTGCCTGATATTACCAACGTCCAGGTGCAGATCAATACCCAGGCGCCGGGTTATTCGCCAGTGGAAGCGGAGCAGCGCATCACTTTTCCTATCGAGACGGTCATGGCAGGTCTCCCCAACCTGCACTATACCCGCTCCATCTCGCGTTACGGGCTATCGCAGGTTACCGTAATTTTCGAGGATGGCACGGACATCTACTTCGCCCGGCAATTGGTAAACCAGCGGATTCAGGAGGTGAAAGGCAAATTGCCAGTTGGTATCGCACCCATGATGGGGCCGATCTCTACTGGCTTGGGCGAGATATTCATGTGGACCGTCGATGCCAAGGAGGGTGCAAAAAAAACGGATGGAACAGCCTATAACACGACGGACTTGCGTGAAATCCAGGACTGGATTATCAGGCCACAGATGCGCACGGTAAAGGGTGTCACGGAGGTCAATGCGATCGGCGGGTTCGTCAAGCAATTCCACGTCACGCCCTATCCCGAAAAACTGATCTCTTTCGGGTTGACATTACAAGATGTGATGCTCGCCCTGGAGCGCAATAATCTCCTCGTCGGCGCCGGCTATATCGAAAAAAGCGGCGAACAGAACCTGGTCCGCGTGCCCGGACAGGTAGCAAACCTGGACGAGATCGCTGACATTATTCTGGGGAGCCGCCAGGGAGTGCCAATACGCGTCCGGGATATCGCCGACGTGATTATCGGCAAGGAATTACGCAGCGGGGCTGCGACGCAAAACGGCGAGGAAGTGGTGGTGGCCACAGCACATATGCTGATCGGCGAAAACAGCCGGACTGTCTCCCGCGCGGCTGCCAAAAAACTGGCGGAGATCAATCGCCATCTACCGGAAGGCGTGGTTGCGACCTCGGTCTATGACCGTACCGATCTGGTGGACAAAACCATCCGCACCGTCGCGACCAACCTTTTTGAAGGCGCCGCACTCGTAATCGTAGTGCTGTTCCTGTTTCTGGGCAACCTGCGAGCGGCGCTGATTACCGCGCTTGTCATCCCGCTTTCGATGCTGTTCACCTTCACCGGCATGGTGGCCAATCAGGTCAGCGCAAACCTGATGAGTTTAGGTGCGCTTGATTTTGGCCTTATCGTGGACGGCGCCATTGTCATTGTCGAAAACAGCATCCGGCGCCTGGCCCACGAGCAGGCGCGGCTGGGGAGAGAGCTGATTCCCGCAGAACGCTCCGCGATAGTCTTCGAGGCGTCCAGGGAAGCACGGCGGGTATTGATCTATGGTGAACTCATTATCATGGTGGTCTATCTGCCGATCTTCGCGCTCTCGGGAGTGGAAGGAAAGATGTTCCATCCCATGGCTTTCACCGTAGTGATCGCGTTGATAGGAGCGATGATTCTCTCCGTAACATTCGTCCCGGCGGCCATCGCACTCTTTCTTTCCGGCAAAGTAG
>DATJHX010000168.1:0-5844 GCA_035493655.1 Nitrosospira sp. | reverse complement strand
TGGGGAGTTGATATGATGGCTCGTCTCTGAATATTACCCGTACAAATTATTCAGGATGAAACGGACTGTCTCACTCCCGATCAGCAATTTGCAGAATGATCTTACCGGTGGTATGTCCGGTCTCTATCAGCCGATGAGCCTCGGCGGCTTGCTCCAGGGGCAGCGTATGATCGATATGAACCTTGAGCAGCTTTTGTTTGAGTAGCTTCGCGCCGCGCTCGAGTATTTCAGTCTGCGCAATACGCGTCCGCGGCAAGCCGAAGTAGAGCGGGGCGGTCATTTGCACATACCCGATAATAAGGTTGCGCAGGCGAGCGACGTTCAGAGCCTTCACATCGCAACTGGTCGAGAGGAGGGTTACGACGCGCCCATATAGCTGGGCTGCGGAAAATGATTTGCAGAAAGTTTCGCCACCCACGGTATCCATCACCATCATTACACCTAGTCCCGTAGTCCAATTCAGCACAGCTTCAACAAAATCCTGCTCCTTGTAGTTGATTGCAAGTTCCGCTCCCAGTGACTGGGCAAGCTCTGCCTTTTGCGGACCTGAAACTGTGGTTGCCACCCGCGCACCGGCCCAATGGGCAAGCTGAACCGCTATGTGGCCAACCCCTCCCGCTCCGGCATGGATCAGCGCTGCCTCGCCTTTCTGCAAATTGCCACGATCCAGCAGAGCTTCCCATGCGGTAATTAATGCCAGAGGAATGCCTGCGGCCTCAAGCATCGTAATATTTTTTGGCTTCAGGGCGAGATAGTCTTCCTGCACCACGGTATAGTCAGCATACGTCCCAGGTGCACCTCCCAGACCATTATTGAAGAAAAATACTTCATCTCCCGGCCGTACGCGCGTAACTGAACTGCCGATTGCTTCCACCACTCCAGCGCCGTCGCAGCCAAGGATAGAGGGCAGCTTATCCGGATAGTACATATTGAGCTTGCGCACTTTCGTATCGATGGGGTTCACGCCAGCGGTATGAAGTTTTACCAGAACGTCCGATGGAGTGGCTATTTGAGGTTTTGGTACATCGGCAATTTTTAATACATCCGGATCACCCGGAGCGTTCATCAGTATGGCTCTCATGATTTTTATTTCCCTTTCCTTTTTCGGTGTGCAAGATCGTTCCATACGTGGCCGTCACGGATGTTCAGAACCCGGGAATACCGAGACATGGAACGTCGCGGCGCTGAACGAGGGGGATATGTTAAACTTGAGGCATTGATTTTACGAGAGAAATAAAATGTCCGGCAATACGCTTGGTAAGCTTTTCTGCGTAACATCGTTCGGTGAGTCCCACGGCCCCGCCATAGGTTGCGTAGTGGATGGGTGCCCGCCTGGATTGGAATTATCCGCGGAGGATATCCAGCAAGATCTGGATCGGCGAAAGCCTGGCACTTCCCGTCATGTAACCCAGAGGCGCGAACCGGACACAGTGGAGATTCTTTCCGGCGTATTCGAAGGCAAGACCACCGGTACACCCATCGCACTGTTGATTCGTAACGAGGACCAGCGCAGCAAGGACTACAGCAAGATCATGGATACGTTTCGGCCGGGCCACGCCGATTATGTCTATTGGCAGAAATACGGGATACGCGATTACCGTGGCGGGGGTCGCTCTTCAGCCCGCGAAACAGCGGTGCGGGTCGCCGCCGCGGCTATTGCGAAAAAATGGCTGGCCATGAAATATGGCATATTAATACGCGGCTATATGTCCCAACTGGGGCCTATCGAAATTCCATTCAGGCAATGGGAAGCAATTGCCGGGAACGCGTTCTTTGCGGCTGACACCGATATCGTTCCCAGTCTCGAAGAATTTATGGATAAGCTGCGCAAATCGGGCGATTCGGTTGGAGCCAGGATCACCGTCGTGGCGGAAGGTGTGCCTGTTGGGTTGGGTGAACCTGTATACGATCGCCTCGATGCGGAAATCGCCTATGCCATGATGAGCATCAATGCTGTTAAAGGGGTGGAAATCGGCGCGGGATTTGCCGCTGTGTCTCAGAGAGGGACTGAGCACTCCGATGAGATCACGCCAGGGGGGTTTTTGAGCAACAACGCGGGAGGCATCGTTGGTGGCATTTCCACGGGCCAGGATATTGTCGTGAACATTGCCGTCAAACCCACCTCCAGCATTCGGCTTGCGCGGCGCTCGATAGACAAGGCCGGCAACCCGGCCGTCGTCGAGACCCATGGCCGGCACGACCCATGCGTGGGCATTCGCGCTACTCCCATCGCTGAGGCCATGCTGGCACTGGTACTGATGGACCATGCCTTGCGCCATCGCGCCCAAAATGCGGATGTCGTGTGTACGACGCCAAAAATCCCCGGCAAGGCGGGCGGCTAGCCCCCCAATTTAATGCCAGGCACTACACTTTCAGGTAATGTCTGAAAGGCGATTCATCCGCCGAAGCCGGAATTCCTATCAGGAATCCTTGCGCATAATCTATCTGCATTTTTTCCAGCACGGAAAGCGTCGCCGCGGTTTCCACAAACTCGGCCGTTGTCTTTTTCCCAAACCCTCTCGCCACGTCGCACAGGGCCTTGACCAGGATTTGATCGTCTGGGCTTTCGGCCAGGTTACGGATGAACGAGCCATCGATCTTCACTACATCGATTGGGAGCTGCCTAATGTAATAAAAGGAAGAGAAGCCAACCCCAAAGTCATCGAGGGAGAAACTGCACCCCAGTCGTTTAATCGTTTGCATGAGTTCTTTCGCTGCCGGCAGGTCCTCTAATGCTGCCGTTTCGGTTATTTCAAACATAAAGTTCGACGGGTCTGCGCCGTAACAATCAAAGGCTTCGATCAGGATCGGCAACAACTCCGGATCATGAAACGCATGGGCTGACAGGTTTATCGAGAAGCGGATGCGCCGGCCTCGATGCTGGATTTGCGCTGATTGCGCAATGGCTTTCCTTAATACCATATGATCGATGGCGTGAATCAGCCCGGTTTGCTCCGCCGCCGGTATAAAGAGATGAGGGGTGAGCACTGTGCCATCATCATCAAGCATGCGCAGCAGTACTTCATAGTGATCGATGGTTTTATCCGAAATATGCATAATGGGCTGGAAGTAGAACAGGAACTGATCATGCAAAAGCGCATGCTCGATCTTTTCCTTCCAATACACGAGAGTATGCATGCGCTCCCGCGTCTTCTCCTCATTGGAAAACAGGTGCCAGCCACCTCGCCCCGCTTCCTTCGCCTGGTACATCGCCAGATCAGCCGCTGCCAGCAGATCGTGTACGTTATTTCCATGCTCGGGAAAGAGCGCGATACCGATACTTGCCAGCGCCTTATGGGTACGGCCGTTTACGGTTATCTTTCCCTGGCCCAGGCATGCGAGGGCATTTTTTGCAACTTCTATCGCACCTTCCGCAGTGGTTTGCGGCAGTATTACTGCGAATTCATCCCCCCCCAAGCGCCCGAGTATATCCACGTTGCGAATACTGCTGAGCAACATGCGCGCAACCATCTTCAATAATGCGTCGCCCGCCTGGTGTCCGCTCGTATCGTTGATATATTTGAACTGGTCCAGATCGAAAAAGAGCAGGGCTCCCGAATGCTTATAGCGTGCGGCCAGATTCAGCATTTGTTCCAGCTCTTCCTGAAAGCGGCGGCGATTGTACAGATCGGTAAGCGGATCATGATCGGCCAGCCAGGCAAGGCGTCCTTCTGCCCGCTTATGTTCTGTCATATCAAGGCCAACTGACAGCATCGCCGGGTCATCGGTCGTATGTCGCGTCAAGCGGGAATGCAGCCAGAGGATATTTCGTACCGATGTATCCTTGCATAAGATATCGGCTTCGTGGCGCAGTTGATCTCTTCGCTCGGAGCGTATTTCCTCCAGATGGGTGATCAGTTCTTGCAGATTCCCCTCAAGAGCGAAAAGACTGATGAATGGTTTTCCCTGCAGCTCTTTTTCGGTGTACTGGACGAGCATTTCCCCATGCGCATTCAGGGTGAGGATTTCACCATTTGCATTTTGAGTGATCACGATCACTTGCGCGATATCCAGCAGGTGCGTGATGAAATCCCTCTCCTTGCCCAATTCATCCATTTTTCGCGCCAGTATCCGCGTTCTATCTGCAACTTGGTCTTCCAATGTCTGGAGCTGATAAGACAGGGCGACCGCTGTTTCATCCAGCATATCAATTTCGTCTTTGAACAACCGTTTCTGGCTGCCGGAACGAAGCGCTGTACGGAAGTCACGAAAGCTGCTGCGAGCCAGCAGCGGTAGCGTGAACACGATATGCTTGAGCCGTGACAATGGCCTTGTAAGGATGACGAACAATAAAATTTCGGAGAGTATGAGCCCTACCAGGCCAATCAGGATGCTCTGCTCCGTAGAGCCTTGTATGGTGCGGACTGTGGAAGTGATATCCGTAACAACGATCAGTTGGGCCTTGCCGGAAGAGGCGATTTTTTCCAGGGGAAGCGGTTTTATCTGCAAATACTGATCGGTCCAGGGTATCTGGACACCTTTTTCGACGTCATCGAAATCAGGGTATAGCTCAGCGGCCTTGTTGAGAATTGCAACATTCATATCTCTGCTATGCGCCGCAACCTGAAAATTCCAGTTTGCGATCTTCATCTCGCTACTATTGATCTTATTGCCCTGTTCTTTCATGAGCAAGGCAATGTGGGCGCCCCCCGAAATATCCTTGAATCCGAGAACGACGTCGACAAGGGGGATCCCAATCACGACGACGCCTACGTTCTTACCTTCAACCAGCAAGGGCGTCACTGCGAATTGAGTGCAGCTTTTCTGGCAGCTCAGGGGGCTGATAGGTTGCTCCCTCGCGTTTGCTTCCCCAACCCATTTCAGCATGACATTTTCCCGGGCGTAAGACTCGGAGTTGCCCCAGCCCGCCAGCAGCCGATTGGAACTGTCATAAAACCGGATCATTTCGATATCCTTGTTAAGCTGCAATGGCGCCCAGTAGGGATCGAATGTTTGGGTGACGTTTTTCCCGCTGTTTACGAGCAAAGCGGTATTCATCCCTTCAAGAAAAGGAATCAATTGAGCGAGCTGATGCAGATTCTGTGAGATCTGGTCAATCAAGCCCTCTACTTCGCGGGTATAACGCTGATGCTGCACGTCTCTTTGATTCTCGAAGTCATTCATCAAGCTTCGATATGTGATTCCGGTAAATGAAACGACGATGGCGATCAGTATCAGGCTGCTTAACAATAAGACTTTCCACTTCAAGCCCAGGAATTTTTGGTTGGAGCTTAAGGCCCTACCAAGCTGAACCATGGCTTTTGAGGAATTCTTTTCCATCAGGTCGTGGCTAGAAGCGGTAAGAGCCAAGGATTGAGAAGAGATCCCAGTTTTGAACCAGGTCGCCTGAAACGGGATTATCGAGGGTTGAAAGCCAGCCGGTCCCATTGACGCGATGGTATTCCGCGCGCAGCATGAACTCAGGCGTAATATTCCAGCGCAGACCGACGGTGATATCCTTGGCAAAGCGGTTAAACGCGGGGCGTCCAGTGACTGCCGCCCACTTGCTTCCGTCACGATCATCTCTGTTCGAATACAAGACATCGTAACGGACGATGGCTTCCCACTCAGGGGTAAAGCGATAGGCGCCCTGAAAGTAATAGCTTTCCCCATAAAAATTCAGATTGAGGGGAGCTACACCGAAATTTGTATATTCAAAATGCCGGAGAGCATATTCCGAGGTGATGCTCCAACGTTCGGCGTTATATTGTGCGGAGAAAATTAACGGCGTAAAACGGATGTGTCCAGCATGGAGCTTATCAATCGCCGCAGGGTCATAACCGATATTCAGTTGTGAAGCGCTGAGTGCAAGACGGAGTTTACCCTCATCCAGTTCATAATTTA
>DATJHX010000167.1:0-11425 GCA_035493655.1 Nitrosospira sp. | reverse complement strand
CACGCCATTGCGTCGGGTGTGGAAAGACCCGCTAATTCCGGATATCCCGTTACAGCAACAACGACGGGCAGCACTGCTATTGGAGTGTCCGTTCTTAAAATGATCAAGCCGAGTACCAGTATGGATAGCGATGCAAAAATTGCACTAATTACGTAAGTCGACCTGGCATAGCTCAACCCGAACTTGTTAAATAATCGTATTAACTCAATATATCCAACTCTTATGGCATAGAAAGGCAACTGTTGCTCCAGGGCGGCCGGATCGCGAAATACTGTGTTTCTATATTCTCCGGCTACAAGTTTTGCAAACTTTTTATCGCTAACCTCTTTTTTGATTTCTCCATAAGTTTGCTTCGTTAAATCCGCACCTCTATAACCCTCCTGGTAATAAGACGCGGCTACGTACGCAATCATGTCCCAGTTGCGATCGGGGTTTAACAGCCCCAGTAACAAAATGAGTGTAGCGGTTGTCAGCAGCACGCCATATCTGAAAATCATCAGGACTTTCTATAATTTTTATCGCAGATAAACAAATTACGGCTACCTGTACAGAATTTTTTTGCATACCTCGACTCGACAGTAACAGTTTAAGTTGCTTATTGGAAGATGAGGGAAGATGAGAGATGTGTAAGACAAACCTGATAGCTCCGGAGTTATCAGCGCGACCATCGCGATCTTAAACTTTGCAGGCATGCCCCAAGCTTTAACCGAATCTTTAAAAGAGTCATAGTTAAAGCAAGTCCCATCAGATCAACCCTGGAAGAGCGAAAATTTACATTAGGCGGATTATCTGAAGACCAATTATCTGAAGTCATATGGAACTTTATATTTTCCCTTCAGTCGAATATCAGCGGATGGTTAGATCTCGTCCGCAGGTAACATTCTTTGGTGAAGAGATGTTTTTGAAGGTGTTTGCCGCGTGGCTGAGAGAAGTTTGAGGGCGCTCAGTCACAAAGCCGGTCATGTTCTTGAACATTCAATCCTTAAAGGAGGTAATCATGGAAATGGCAATTCTCGTAATAGGTGTAGGTGCTGCAGCTCTTTGGTTTTTTCTGACAAAGGATAAACCGACAGACAAAACGGGTCACCACGAAACCTAGAGTTGAGCTACTAACAAGAATATCTTCTGACTACACCACGTGAAACTCCGGACTTAGCTCAACCGGCCGATGCTCTCGTGACTCTTATACGATCGGGCATCGGCTACTTGTATCAAAAATAAGGGCTTAATCGTTGAGCCGAATCCTGAATACTCCCTTGGTATTGTTGCGCGTCATTGCACCAGACTGAAGAGATGTGTCGGTATCCTGTATTGGACATATCGTCAATACCCGTTAACCGATAAGAGGAAAACGCGAAGAAGCATCACATCCTTTAAACGCGTTTAAATCCCTTTAAATCTCTTAAATCCCTTTTGCTTTTTCCTTCTATCTTCCGTCCTATTGCCTTCTACTTTTACCGGAAATCAGCTTAATTTGCGGTAACATTGACAGTAAATGAGGGTGAAGGTAAATCGGGGAGGCAATATTGAGCAGCAATTTATTGATCGCTGGTTCTTTAATTCTTATAGGCTTGGTATGGGCGGGCGCCTGGATATTCAGGAAAATCAGGCTTGGCGAAATGACTGTCGGATTTCACACCGCCTTGTTGGGACTGCTCGCTGTAATCCTGCTAGTGCCTTTTGCGATGAATTTTGGCGCCCATCTGATATCCAATATGGTGCGCGACCCCTCTGGAATTCAGCATGACGGGCAGTCCGAGGATTTGGCCCCTCCTCACAAGCACGATACGCTATGAAAAGTGTATCTCGACGCGCAACCTCGGTCATGGTCAATTCATTGATGCGCCAATTCTCGCTTATCTGATCGAGACACCAAACGGGCGCATTCTGTACGATATGGGGTGCGACTATCGCAAGCTGGCTGATCCTGTACTGCGCGCCAAATATTTTGCTCCTATGCGCCCGAGCGTTGAGCCACCCGTCATGCGGGAAGACCAGCGCGTTCCCCGCTACCTCGCGAGATTAGGGCTCACATCCTCCGATATCGATGTGGTATTCATCGGACACTTGCATTTCGACCATGTGGGCGGCCTCGGGGATTTGCCGGGTTGTGAAGTACATATTCAGCGGGATGAACTGGCTGCGGCGCGCACGGGACTTGACAGCAGCGTATTTGCGGATGAGTTGCGGGAAGCGGAAAAGTGGAGAATTCAGGCAGGCGAGTATTGGGTAGCGCCAGGCGTTCATGCGGTCGCCACCCCAGGACATACGGCTGGGCATATGTCCCTTTTTATCGAGCTGCAAAAGGGCCAGCCTGTCATCCTGTGCGGAGATGCGGCCGATCTGGGGGAAAATTTATCCGAGGAAATTGCGCCGGGATACTGCTGGCAAGATAACGATATCCTGGCCCTGGCGAGCATTCGCAAGCTCAAGGCGCTGGCCGGCAGGGAAGACGCTCAGCTCTGGCCGAATCATGATATGGATTTCTTCCAGAAACTGCCAAACTTTCCCGCGTGGAGGGATTGAAACCGGCCAAGTGGCCAACTGCTCAGTGATGTTTCTTGCTTGAAATAGCGTCTACCACTTTGTCTTCACGAGTTGCAAACTCATGTTTCGCCATTTCCGCTGCCATCTGACGATGGAGAGCGGCTTCTTTTACGTTTTCCTCCGCTGTTTCCTCATACTTGCGAACTAAAGCCGCGGTATGCGATTTCAAATCCTGGGCCTGCCGGCCATATAGATAACCTTTTTCCTCATAATGCTCAAGTAACTTCTTCTGCTCAGCAGCTTTTGTTTGCATTTCTTTCGCTGCCCCCTCAAAATACCTGGACAGGGTGTCATGATCGCTACGCGTTCTCGCGTTCTGAGCGGCTTTGCGGAGGGTGGGATTTTGGACCGCTTCATGCGGACTCA
This sequence comes from Nitrosospira sp., assembly GCA_035493655.1. Classification (GTDB taxonomy): domain Bacteria; phylum Pseudomonadota; class Gammaproteobacteria; order Burkholderiales; family Nitrosomonadaceae; genus Nitrosospira. The sequence goes on along the minus strand of DATJHX010000167.1, from coordinate 8,512 downwards.
TCTGGGCGCAGCCGGCCAACAGACCTATTGACAGCGCCGCGAAAAATGTCCTTGTATTCATACTGCGCCCTCCTTTAAAATCAAGTGAATCAAAAGCCAAAAAGAATGGCCAGAATGGCGATAGACGCGCCGGAGGCCAGTAAACCAAGAGACATTGCTACAAAAGATGATCTTGTTTTCATGCCAAGTCCTCACTAAATTCATAAAAAGGTGGAGGCAAGCGGAAAAGTTGATGCAAATTGAGCCGGGAAGCGGCGTACTGAAGCACATTGTGAAGCCATCGTGAAACGATTGTGAAGCAGTAGTGACAAAAGTATAAGGAAGTTGTAGCAATTAGTCAACTATTTTATGTCGAAAGTGTCTTAAGCTTATTGGAATTGTGGTCTATAATATTTCTAAAAATAAAACCATTATTGTGTGAATCACAGGACGGGAGGAACGAGAGGAACCGCAAATGCTAAATACAATGGGTGAGCGGCAAAAACAACTGCTTAAGCTGTTGCGTGGAAATAAGCCCGGTCTAAGTGTCGATGAGCTTTCAAAAGGGCTTGACATTACGCGCAATGCAGTACGGCAACATCTGGCTTCGCTGGAAGCAGCAGGACTGGTAACCACGGGCGCTACACGTCCGTCAGGAGGAGGACGCCCGCAGCAGCTTTATGTTCTTACGGAGCTCGGTTCAGAAAGTTTTCCGCGCCAATACTCGTGGCTAGCACAATTGGTGGTTGCTTCGGTTCAACGTGAAGAAGGCGCCGCTAATATGGGTAAGCGGCTGAACGAAATCGGCGCGGGCGTGGCGCAACAGTTACGCGCTCAATATCCCGGTCTCTCCACTCATGAGGAGAAGGTCGAGAAGCTTGCAGAAGTAATGGATCAGCTTGGTTACAATGCCAAAAATGCTACCGTACCGGGTGGCGACGCTGTAATCGAGGCCGACAACTGCGTATTTCACAGAATGGCGGTAAAAGATACCGAAATCTGCCACTTGGATCGGGGACTGATGGAGACTTTTACCGACAGCAAGATCGAGCAGGAAGAATGCATGGCCCGAGGCGGAAATGTTTGTCGGTTCAAACTCCTTCCCAAAAAAGAGTAGCAACCTTTTATTCTGAAGGTTGCAGATGACATTTGGCGGGGCGCCTTTCCATTTGGCCATTTCCCGCTGAGCATTATCGCGTTTCTAAGCCGTATTGACCTGTGGCTAATGCATTGAGATATAACATATAACTGTAGAGATCACTCGCCGTGCCCATCGCATAAACGCGGCTGGTGATTTCGAACAAGATCTCGGACTTGCCAAGCTTTTCACATCTTTGGCCGCAGGAAAAAACCTCCTGCGAGAACTTTCGCCCCCTTCACCTCCTTTTGCCCCCCTTACCCTTTACCGCTCAGGCAGGCAACGGCGCCAATAGAGCGGATTCAACCAGAACATCCACGCCATTTTCGCCCATGATTGCCCGCGCGGGAATGTTTTCGCCCGCCCGCCACCTTGCCACAGCCTGATGCTTCGATTCGCCACTCACCAGGAAGATTATCTGGCGCGAACGGTTGAGTCGATTCGCACTGAGCGACACGCGTTGAGGTGGACGTATCGGCGAATTGAATACCGCGAGTGTGTCAGGTGAATCAGGCGCGAGGCCCCACTCATTACGGGGAAACAGGCTGGCGGTATGGCCATCTTTCCCGAGCCCAAGTAAAGTCAGGTCGAACAGACCAACGCTGCGCAGCGTTTGTGCATATGCCTGGGCTGCCTTGTCTGCGCGCGGCTCGCTCGGAATAACATGAACCTGTGATGGAGGGATGGGTACGTGGTTGAGCCAGGCTTCTCCGGCCATATGCGAATTCAGTTCTGCTTCGGTTGGCGGCACGCAACGTTCATCGCCAAAATAGATGTGCCAGAGTGACCAATCTGTAGGAGCTGCGCTCAACCTTTGATAAATTTCCCGAGGTGTTTCGCCGCCGGAGAGTACCAGGTTGAAATGACCGCGCTCGCGGATTGAGAATGCGGCGCTGTCGAGGATTGCGCTTACTGCCGCATCCTGCAAAGCGGCTTTATCCGCGTACTGATGCCAGCGGCATTCCTTGAGATCAGCGGCGCTCATAAGGTCAAAGTGATATAGATATACATAGCAGTTATCCTTCTTGTTTTGTTATTCTGTAAGCGCAATTTTATTTTTCGTTTTCGTCAATTCCGCGTATTTCTAGTCCGGCCTGAGCGCCAGGCGGCCGCTCCCGAGAAATAATACCGCAAGACCGGAAAATAAGTAAAATCCTTGCAGCTCTAACGCCCAGCCGCCGTTTGCCGTCAAGGTGAATAACTGTGCGCGATGGGCCAGCATAAGCGCAAACACCATATTCCCAAAGATGAGCAACCCGCCAAGGCGCGAATAAAATCCCAGGATAACCATCAGGGGCGCGATAACCTCGCCGACAAAAACGCCAGAGGCAATTGCCTGGGGCAAATGGATACTTGCCAGCATTTTGCTGATGGAATCGAGAGACTCTGGATGGAGTAGCTTGAATATCCCGTGAAGCAGTATCAGCGTTCCTACCGTAAGCCGCAGGATCAGCTTGCCCAAGTTGTCATTTCGGATGAGATTGCGCATCGGTAATTCCTCCTGCCGCTGATAAGGACATCGCGAAACGGATTGAACCATCAAATAGAATTGCTTTCTTGGAAAGGCGTAGCTGCAATTCCCCACGACCGATTTCAGTGCCCCGATTTCAGTTGGTGCGGGCTAATTGTCAGCCAGTTCCCTATTGAGCATCGAATTATTACAATGAATGAGCCCATAAACAAGCTACCACTCATTGAGTATAGGTCTAGTCAAGGGCTCCTCTTGGCAGAGAAAAGGCCCCAATGCGTCAGTCGCGGATTGCTGTAGATGAATGGTCAGTTGTGCGATCCAATAATACGACCGGTTGTCTTGAGATGTCAAGAAAAAAGAGCGCGTAGTTGCGCTCCCGGTTGCAAAGTCTAGACTGAAATGATAAAGCCTTACATTTTTGTGCTTGCGACCAGGCCAGATCTCAATATGACGAATACGTTTTATTCAACTGTTACTCAGCCGCTGTAAGTCTTTGCAGGTTGGATGCCGCACGTATGTTTTCTTCAGCCTGTGTAGCCATTTGATGGTGCAGATGAGCTTCTTTTACATTGCTCTTTCCAGCTTGTTCATATTTGCGGGCCAGCGCATCGGTATGCGCCTGCAAATCCTGCGCCTGCCTCCCGTAGAGATAGCTTTTATCTTGGTAGTGCTCGAGCAACTGCTGTTGCTCCTGCATCTTGGCACGCATGGCTTTGGCGGTGTCTTCGTAATACTTCGCTACGGCCTCATGTTCGCCCGGTGTCGTGGCGCTCCGAGCGGCTGCAAGAATATTGGAACCATCGGTCACGTCAGCAGCCATAATGGCTGGGCTCAATAGAGCAGATAAGCCAAGCAAGGATAATGTTATAACAGTCTTTCTGGTTTTCATTTTCATGATCCACTCCTTTTCATATCCGGATGCGCTGACATCAGAAAGGCGTAAAGTTGTGAAAAGTTGTGAAAGTGTGAAAGTGTGAAAGTGTGAAATTCTCATTTGTATAGTGTGAAGAATACGTCAAGAAAGATACTTTGTCAAGTTAGTTATGTATAAAGTGTACTAAAGATGACTCAAGTCAACTTTTGAGTTTTCTATACGTTTTGCTCAGGCTGAAGCGCGTGGTATGCGTGAGTCTATTCGGGAAGGTTTGGGCATCGGTAAGTGAGTGTGCCGAGGAACTGACTAATGATCTGGATGCTTGTGTTATACAAGTCAGGCGCAGAGGGATGCGAAAAAAATCGTCACGTCGGGCTTAAAGTCGAAAGTTCAGGCTTTTGGCATTGCTTGCCGAAGATCCCTTTAAAAACCCTCCCTCTTACGAGAAGCTCGCAGGCGATCTTTCTGACGCGTATTCATGCCGCATCAACATTCAGCACCATTTGAGTCATGAGGTCCTTGAAGAGGAAAAGATTATCAAGGTCCTGCGCATGTGAAGCCATTACGAGTAAAGCAGGTAACTGCAGTAATGCCACTTTTGAAGGTCGGGCTCGGACGATCAGATGGATAAACCGGACGACCCGGTCTACATGCTAGATTCCGGATCAAGCCCGGAATGACGAGGTGTGAGGGCATGAGCTTATCCCACCCACGACCTGTATGATGGGACTTGGACAGCTGAGTTATATTATTGTAGCTCGGGCTTTGCCCGACAACCGGGAAACTGATGAGTTACACTTCACCGCATACTGCCTCCTGCTCGAATTGATTCCTCACAGCTTCTTCATCTCGTGCCCGCCGAATTGATTGCGAAGGGCGGAGAGCAGCTTGTTGGAGAACGATTCCTGGTCGCGCGATTGCAGCCGCTGCAATAGCGCCAGCGTGATGACCGGCACGGCGACGTTAAGATCGATAGCCTCCGCGACGGTCCACCGGCCTTCGCCGGAATCGGGGACATAAGGGGCTATTCCGTTCAGATTCGGATTTTCCGCCAGTGCGGCGGCGACGAGATCGAGCAGCCAGGACTGCACTACGCTGCCGTCCCGCCAGATTTCCGCCACCTGATGCAGATCAAGGTTGAATTCCGTTTTGTGGCGCATAAGGGCAAAGCCTTCGCCATAGGCCTGCATCATGCCGTATTCGATACCGTTATGGACCATTTTGGTGAAGTGGCCGGCGCCACTGGGGCCGACGCGCCCCCAGCCTTTATCAGCCGCGGGAGCAAGGGCTTCAAAGATCGGCCGAAGCCGTGCTACAACCTCTTCTTCGCCGCCCACCATGATACTGTAACCGTTTTCCAGACCCCATACGCCGCCGCTGGTGCCCGCGTCCACGTAATGGATCTGGTCCACTTTCAGCATTTCGGCGCGACGTTGCGTATCCTTATAGTTGGAGTTGCCCCCGTCGATAATCACATCATCCGGCCCAAGCAACGGCCTCAGCGCGGCAATGGTCTCATCTACAGCCGCACCTGCCGGAATCATCAGCCAGATAGCGCGCGGCGGACTGAGATTCGCGGTTAGCTCATCAAGAGATGAGGCGGTGGCAATGCCTTTTTCCTCCAGGCGCCTGAGCGCATCCATGTGGCGGGCAAAGCCGACCACACGATGACCGCTGTGAATCAAACGCTGCGACATGGGACCGCCCATGCGTCCCATACCGATCATTCCAAGCTCCATCGCGCTCTCCGCTATTGCTTTAACTCAAGATCAAGGAGGGGTAAAGAGAGGAGTTGAGGCAACCTCGCATAGATTCAGGCATGATTGACGGTTGCGAGAATATCCTGCCGCTTGGTTTTCAGGGTAGCAAGCAGCTTGTCGTAGGATGCCGCAAAAGCATCGACGCCATCATCTTGCAGTTTTTGAGTGATGGCATTGAGGTCGATCCCCAGATTTCCCAACTGGGCAATATCGGTTTTTGCCTGCGCGATGCCTTCCTGGAGTGTGTCGCGCACATGGCCATGGTCACGAAATGCCGCAAGGGTCTTGGGCGGTACGGTATTCACCGTATCAGGACCGATCAATTCCTCCACATAGAGCACGTCGGAGTATGCGGGATTCTTTGTGCCGGTGCTGCCCCATAGCGGGCGCTGCACCAGTGCGCCCTTTTTGCGCAGGGCCCCAAACGGCTCCCCATAAAATGTCTCGCGGAAGCGCTGGTAAGCGAGTTTGGCATTGGCAATGGCGATTTTGCCTCGCAAAGCGAGTCCTTCCGGCGCGCCGATCTTCTCCAGCATGGGATCGACTATGACATCAACACGGCTCACGAAGAACGAAGCAACCGAATACGGCCACGCTTCCTTTACGCCGCCCGGCGAAGAAGCGGCCCAGCGGCTAAGCCCGGTAATATATGCCTGTGCCACGGCCTCGTAGTGCCGCAATGAAAACATCAGGGTGACGTTGACATTGATGCCTTCGCTGGTCAGTTGCTCGATTGCTGGAATACCCTCGGGGGTAGACGGAATCTTGATCATCAGGTTGGGGCGCTGCACGGCTCGCCACAACCGGCGGGCTTCCGCGATGCTCCCCTCGGTATCGCGAGCGAGATGGGGTGAGACTTCCAGGCTGGCGTAGCCATCGGCCCCATCGGTCTCATCATAAACAGACCGGAGCACGTCTGCGGCCATGCGAATATCCTCGACGGACAGCGCTTCAAAAAGCATTTTTTCGGATTGCTTCTCATTGCTTCTCAGCAGTTGGCGCAACGCATCATCGTATTCACTGCCGTGCCCGATAGCCTGCTCGAAAATAGTGGGGTTGCTGGTCAGTCCGCGCAGGCCGTCTTCGGTTACCAGACGCTTTAATTCACCGCTCTTGATGAGATCGCGGCTGATCGAGTCCAGCCAGACGGATTGGCCATGTTGCAACAATTGCTTCAACGGGTTCATGTCGTTTCATCCTCCTGATTGCGATTGGGTTGATGTAACTATGTAACCCATTTGTGGGCTACCCGGCTTTTGCGCGCTTATCGAAGTAAAGCATAATCTTGAGACAATGCAAGTTGCGGATCATTCTAAGACTTTATCAGTAAAATTCTGTCATATAGGCTTTGAGCTAAATATTTTCTGGCTGATTAACGTCTGAATCCGGGAACCCGTGTCGAGAAGCTTAAAAATGATTCTTCCAGTCGCGAACTGCGGCAAACACGCTTACCGGGTCGGATAATGGTTTGCCTGCATAGTTGCTGGCATTTTTGATGACTTCGGGCTGCTGACAGCGCAAGAAGGGATTGGTGGCTTTTTCCAGACCTATGGTGGACGGGAGGGTGGGCAAATCCTGCTTGCGCAGGTTCTCCACAACAATTTCCCGTTCGATCAACGCCTGGTTGCCTGGCTCCACTACCCGGGCGAATCGAATGTTGTTGAGCGTATATTCATGTCCGCAATAAACCGGCGTTTCGTTGGGGAGATCAGCCAGCTTTTGCAAGGATTCAGCCATCTGCTCCGCAGTACCCTCGAAGAGTTTTCCGCATCCGCAGGCAAACAGGGTATCCCCACAAAAGAGCATGTTTGCGCCATAATATGCAATATGTCCGGCGGTATGACCTGGAATATCCAACACCCTGAGGCTGAGGGAAAATTCAGAAATATAGGCGCAGCCTTCTTCACTCTCCTTGTCGCTACACTCTTTAAGGGGGCGAGTGACAGTTGGAATCGATTCGCGCGCCGGGCCGTAGACTGGCACCGCAAATTCCTGCAGTAGCGCGGCATTTCCCCCTACATGATCGTTATGATGATGAGTGTTGAGTATCGCGATGAGCTTCAGGTTTTCCTTGCGCAAATAGTCCAGTACAGGTACGGCGTCACCAGGGTCGACCACGGTGGCATGATAGTGGTCTCGAATAACCCAGATATAATTGTCGGTGAATGCGCGGAGCGCAACGATATGCGGCATAGTCATGGTAAGAGGCAGGTCGAGTTATGGGAGAATCCTAATGAACCTCTAATCAAATCCCGGGCGGGATTTGTTCGGAGGTTCCTAATGATAGTAGGAAAAACCGAGTGATGAACAGCATGAGTATCTGCGTTCCCTTATTAAACCGGCGCGGTAAACCAGTCAGCATCATTGATACCCCGCGTTCCATCGTCCCTAACATTACATATGCCAACGAGAAATAAGCTTGTATGGTTTGAAACATGCCTCGGCGAATATTTGCTGGAGAGAGAACAGAACTACTACGATAACGCGGTGGCAAATATATTCGGTTACCATGCCATGCAGGTCGGGTTTCCGCAATACAATTTTCTGCGAACCAATCGCATGGCGCTACAATTTTGCGTAGCGACGGAAAAAGGCGCTGCGGTCCGGGCGGCTCCTGATTTTTTGCCGATCGAAACGAACAGCATCGATCTTGTACTGCTGCCCCATATACTGGAATTCAGCTCCAATCCTCACCAGATTCTGCGCGAAGTGCAGCGGGTACTCATGCCCGAAGGGCACGTTATTGTTTGTGGCTTCAATCCCCGCAGTCTATGGGGGTTGCGAGGACTTTTCGGTTCCATAGAAGATAGTTTTCCATGGCGTGGAAATTTCATTGCGCGGCCAAGACTCAAGGATTGGTTAGCCCTGCTGGATTTTGAGATTACCGAAGACCGCTTGTGCTGTTATGCACCCCCATTCAGTCAGGAAAAATGGCTGAAGCGTTTCAGCTTCATGGAGACGGCGGGCGATCGGTGGTGGCCATTTTCCGGTGGGGTGTACTTTCTGACGGCGGTCAAGCGCGTTCATGGAATGCGCGTGATCAAGCCGGAGTGGAAAGAGGTGCGAGCGGCCAGAAGACGCATGGCTGCCGTCTCGCAGAAGACACCCGAGTTTCAGAAATTCGCTGAGGACCTTGCTGCAAACGACCCTTACAGGACGGCTCGGGGCAGGATAGGGCGGGGTGAAAAATGACTGCGAAACTATGACTGCGAAACTATGACTGCGAAACACGCCAATGCGGTGGAAATATATACCGACGGCGCCTGCAAGGGTAATCCGGGGATCGGAGG
>DATJHX010000166.1:0-5805 GCA_035493655.1 Nitrosospira sp. | reverse complement strand
CTGAACGTATTTGCTCCATCTGCTGAAAAGCCCCATGCTTACTACAGAAATCCGGTGAATTAGGGGCATGATGAATGGCGTCTTTTTATTGCCCGCACAAGACTGCCTGCGCCGGAATCTCTGATGGCGCAATCAGAATTATAGTAAGCTTTCTAAAGTGGACTGAAACTCCAGTCATCCCAATGCAATTCAAAAAAAGCTCTCCGGAATGACGAGAACATCGCCCTGGCGCATGGGCACATTGGCTGATATGTCCCCGTCTCTGATCAGATCATCCAATCTGACCCTAAATTGTTGCTGTTTTCCCTCGATATTTCTGATAATTCTTGCCTTGTTTCCCGCAGCAAAATCAGTGATACCGCCAACCGCAATCAAAACATCCATCAGTGTCATTTCTTCGCGGTAGGGGAGTGCCTGAGGTTTCGTTGCCTCGCCTATCACGCGTATTTGTTCAGTGTAGGGGCCCACAAACTCCGTCACAACTACTGTTACAACCGGTTGCTGAATGTACTTGGATAAGGCTTGTTCGATATCCCTTGCTAATTGCGTTGACGTTTTCCCACTGGCGGGCAAATCCTCCACTAGAGGAGTCGTAATTTTTCCATCCGGGCGTACGGGCACCGCCATGGAAACTTCCGGGTTACGCCAGACGATTACGTCCACGTTGTCTCCTGGACCAATCAGATAATCGTGCGAGGTATACTTTTCATCAGGAGAAAGAGAGGGATATGTTTTACAACCGCCAAGGGAGAAGATAGAAAATATGACGGCAAGACAAGCCAGCCATCTTATGACTTTCAAGTGGGGGGCGTTCACTGAATTTTCCTTTTTGTGATTTTGAAGATGGCGGTCCGACCTAGGCGACGGGTTGATTTTTTCGGAAAATTAAAGATGCTATAGTTCAACGTCTCTGTCAAGACAGTATCGATTCGAGTGGGGTTTTTGCAACGCGCGACAGGAATGAGCATCGGAGTTCTGTTTCAAGCTGTTCTGAGGCGCCACGCGGTCCGATGGAATCCGGGTTTTAGAATTCCGGTCTTAAAATTCAAAATCCTTCTCGTCAAAATGAGACCTACTTATATCCTCAGTGACTGAAACATTTCCTATCGTGCCGCGCATCATAGCAATATCGGAGTCAGCAGCAAACTGGACTTTAGTACACTCCCTCCCGCGGGTCTATAGTCCATTTAGGTGCAGTTTATCCGTTTGCTCGGCCGCTCTTCGACCGAAATGACAGCTAAACATCGCGTTTATCGTGATTTTGCAAAGCCCATCGCATATGTTCGCGAACCAAGGATGAGGCATCGTCCCGGTGCGCGCGTAACGCCTCTATAACGGCAGGCGAGGTCGCGCATTGCCCAACCCTACCGCCAAATTGCGCAGCCACTGCTCGTAACCAATGCGTCGTATGGGCCTGCCTGCAAGGCGGGCATCGAACTCCTCTTTGGTCCATTGGAACAACTCCACCAGCGATACGTCGTCCAGGCCATTGCGCACGGCAAAATCCTCCTCGACCGTATTTACCGCAAATTTGTTCCAGGGACAGATCAGCTGGCAGTCATCGCAGCCGTATACGCGGTTGCCGACAGGGGGCGCAGAGCTTCGGGGATGGCTCCCCTTATGCTCAATCGTAAGGTAAGAAATGCAGCGCCGCGCATCCAGCCGATAAGGTGCGATAATCGCACGGGTAGGGCAAATATCAATACACTTCGTGCAGCTTCCGCAATAGTTGCCGATAGTGTATCCACAGTCACGGGCATATCGGTATATATTTCGCCCAGGAAGAACATGGAGCCAGCCTCGCGCGAAAGCAGCAGTGTATGCTTGCCGCGCCAGCCAAGCCCTGATTTTTGTGCCCACTCGACTTCCATGACCGGCGCGCTATCCATGAATACCCGGTAATTGCAGTGCTCGGCCGCCGCCGTTATTTTATCGGCCAGCTTCTGCAATCGCGCACGCAGCACCATTGTGATAGTCACGCCCAAGCGCATAGCGGGAAACAAACGCCATGTTGCCATTGCGGATGACCTGCCAACTATCCTTCGCTACTGGCATATAGTTCATGCGTACGGAAATCACCCTTAGCGTGCCAGGAGCGTTCCGCGGGGTGAGTGTGCCGGACGCCATGTTTCGCCATATAATCCATTTCACCATGGTAGCCCTCATTCAGCCATTGCTGCAGGCCGCGCTCGGATTGCGCCATGTCAGCGTCGGCATCGGCAATACGGACCTCCTGGAACCCCAGTTCTTTGCCCCAGATCTTGATGATCTCAGCAAGTTGGGAAAAGTCCGGAGTCGAACGGTCTTCCGATGAATTTTCCGATGAATTTTTTAGGATCTTTTCTTGCATAATTCAAATCATACCCGGTCTGACGCGACTCATCATTCAGAGGATCTTCACCTTACCCGCCATCCCGCCGATGAAACCGCCATGCTGGCGCTCGGGGCCGAGATCGCAAAAATTTTGCATCCCGGTCTCATCATTTTTCTTAGCGGCAACCTCGGCGCGGGGAAGACCACGCTCGTTCGGGCCATCCTCCGCAGCCTCGGTTATAAGGAAAAAGTAAAAAGTCCCACCTATAATTTGGTTGAAGTTTATAAAATTTCTAAGTTATACTTGTATCACTTTGATTTCTATCGTTTTGAAAATCCCGCAGAGTGGGAAGAAGCAGGTTTCCGTGAGTATTTCAATGCAGACTCGATCTGTATGGTTGAATGGCCCGAAAAGGCAGGTGGACTACTGCCTCCAGCGGACCTGAAGTTTTTTATCCATATTGCTGAAGCAGGTCGCGATGTTGAAATCCACGCGGGCACGGAGGCAGGCAGACTGTGCTTGAAATGCTGGCAAACACTAATAGGTTCTCCGACCCTCTGATCGAGGTATCGGCCCATCGCCGAAGCAACGCTACTTCACCATTGTTCGCTACGTATCTTCTGTCTGTAGCTGCGCTTCTGTTCCTGCCATTTGAAAACCTCGTCTTTGCTAGTACCACAACTAGCGCGCAGGCGGGCACGATAGTCAGTTCGGTTCGGGTCTGGCCCGCACCCGAGTATACACGCCTCACATTTGAATCGGCCCAGCCAATACAGTACTCACTTAGCACCGTGAAGAATCCGGATCGCGTAGTGGTCGACCTGGAACAGGTGGCTCTCACGCCAGAGCTCGAAAAACTGTCGGATAAAATCGATGCGTCTGATCCCTATATCCGGACAATACGTATCGGTCGTTATAAGCCCGGCGTACTCAGACTGGTACTGGATCTCAAAACTGAGGCGACACCCCAGGCGTTCGTGCTCAAACCGGTCGGCAATTATGGTCATCGGCTGGTGCTGGACGTTTATCCCGTCATTCCGCCCGACCCACTCATGGCGTTCCTGAATGAAAATGTTACCGGGGGGCGACAGGCTGATGTGACTGGCGATAACAATCCGAATATAAATGTTGATACCCAAGCCAGAAGCGTTACGGCTTCCAAAAAAAATAAACCGGGAGTGACGCGCCTCATTACTGTCGCCATCGACCCAGGACACGGGGGCGAGGATCCCGGCGCCATAAGCCGTAGCGGCACGCACGAGAAACATATCACGTTGGCAATTGCAAAGAAACTCAAAGCCAAGATAGATAAAGAACCTAATATGCGGGCAGCACTGACCCGGGATGGAGACTATTTTATTTCCCTGCCAATGCGTTTGGTCAAAGCACGCCAGTTGCATGCAGATCTGTTTGTGTCAGTGCATGCGGATGCGTTCATCAAGCCGCACGCGCGCGGTTCTTCGGTGTTCGCACTATCCGAGCGCGGCGCGACGTCTGCTGCGGCCCGCTGGCTCGCAAAAAAAGAAAATGAGGCCGACCTGATCGGCGGAGTTAACCTGGACATCAAGGATCCGTATCTGAAGCAGACGCTGCTGGATCTCTCGCAAACCGCGACTATCAGTGACAGCCTCAAGCTGGGCAGGGAAGTACTGTCGGAAATAGGCGATGTCAACCATCTACACAAGAGCGACGTGGAACAGGCGGGATTTGCTGTATTGAAATCCCCGGATATCCCCTCTATCCTGGTGGAAACCGCTTTCATCAGTAATCCCGACGAAGAGAAAAAATTGAAGGACCACGCTTATCAGGACAAATTGGCCGACGCCATACTCGCAGGCATCAAACGCTACTTCGCCAACAACCCGCCTGCGGCACGCCCCAAAATGGTTTCGCTCGAATAGTTCCCGTTTTCGTCTGTGAACCTGATTACCTTGCAAAATGATCAGTTATCCCGATGTCCGCGTGTCCTGCCGAATCTCTTCAATGGTTCCCGTATGAAAGCCTGGTTCGCCTTGCTGCCGTTCTTCAAAGTAACGTTTCAGAGGTTCTCGTATCACGCGGAAAGCGAGCTTTTCCCAGGGAATTTCTTCCTCACTGAAAAGCCTGACTTCCAGGCTCTCGATGCCGGGCTTGAAATCCAGATCTAGCAGTTGGGCGCGGAATAGCACATGCACCTGGTTAATATGGGGCAAACTATAAATCGCGTAAAGATTTCCCATACGGACGCGCGCATTTGCCTCCTCCAGTGTTTCACGTTCGGCCCCCTGCCCGAGGGTCTCCGCATTTTCCATAAAACCTGAGGGAACAGTCCATAAGCCATGGCGCGGCTCAATGGCCCGGCGACATAGCAGGATCTTGTCTTCCCATTCGGGTATGCAGCCCACCACTATTTTCGGATTCTGATAATGGATAACGCCGCAAGCGATACATACGTGGCGCGGCAAATTATCACCTTCCGGAATGCGCAACTCCACCCGGGTACCACAGTTACTACAGTATCTCATGAGGAGGATATCTCATAGGAAGTCGAACATAAGGAGAATCCGGGTAAAGAGAATCCAGGATGGCAATATAATGGCACAAATGCGTTACGGTTTTTCAGTCTAACACCCGTGATAATTCAATATTTACCTTAAAATGTTAACGCAAAATAGCGGAACTCTGGCAGATCGTTCCTATATGAAGCTCGCTATTGCCCAGATCAATTGCACCGTCGGTGATCTCAGCGGCAATGTCCGAAAGATTCTCGATTACACCGACCGGGCAAAGAAGTCCGGGGCAGCTTTATTAATTACCCCCGAGCTCGCCGTGTCAGGCTATCCGCCGGAAGACCTGTTGTTACGCGATGGCTTCAAGCTGGCGTGCAGGGATGCAGTGGCGGATATTGCCAAAAATATAAAGGGGATCACTTTGCTGGTGGGCCACCCCCATCTTATCGGCAACGATCTCTACAATGCAGCTTCGGTGATACGCAATGGTGGAATTATCGCTACCTATTGCAAGAACAAGCTTCCCAACGACAGTGTGTTCGACGAATACCGGTACTTCCGGCCGGGGACCGATCCCTGCGTATTTGAACTGAACGGAACGAGATTCGGAATCAATATTTGCCAGGATATCTGGGAGGAAGGCACGGCCTCTCGCGCCAGGGAAGCGGGAGCGGATATATTGCTCGTGCTGAATTCTTCTCCATATCATATGCGCAAGCAGGACTTGCGGCATCGAATTGTCCGCCAGCGCGTCAGTGAAACGGCAATCCCCATCATCTACGCCAATCTGGTCGGTGGTCAGGATGAGCTGGTATTTGATGGAGCATCCTTCGCCATGAATGGCAAAGGGGAATTGACTTATCAATTCCAGGAGTTCAAGGAAACGCTCGGGCTGATTGAACTGCAAGATGGCGCTCCCGTACCAGGATATATCGTGCCCTCCCGCACAGTTGAAGCAAGCGTTTATGCGGGTCTGTGCGTTGGCATTAGAGACTATATCGA
>DATJHX010000165.1:0-6765 GCA_035493655.1 Nitrosospira sp. | reverse complement strand
CTCCGGCTTTTAGGAAAGCAGCGTATATTGAGAACCGTCCAATAGAGCTCGATCTGTCTCGCCACTTCAATGAATTTCTCAAACTCGACAGGTTTTACGATGTAGGAATTAGCGCCAAGCGAATAGGCTTCGTGAATATCATTATCTTCAGAGGAAGACGTGAGAACGACGACAGGAACAGCTCCAAAAGCGGGATGAGCCCGAATTGCTCTCAAGACTTCCAGTCCGCTGACCTTGGGAAGCTTTAAATCCAGCAATATTACTGAAGGCACGGCGTCTCCCTCTTTCCATCCGTCAATAAGGTCGAGCGCTTCCTTTCCGTCGCGCGCCACTTCAAGAGGATTGGCCAGATTGTGCCGGCTGAAGGCCCGCCGCGTGAGGTCCACGTCCATCGGGTTATCCTCGACAAGCAAAATTGGCATGACCATGTTCATGGGCGAATTCTAGACAGGGCTTATAAGATCTGCTGAATCTACCGGTGCGGTACCCGCCAGGGGTAATTGAAGATAAAAGATGGCTCCGGCCCCCAGTTCGCTCTCTGCCCATACGCGCCCGCCCATCCGTTCCATTGCCTTGTGAACCATTGCGAGCCCGATACCGGTTCCCGGATAGTCTTCCGCACGGTGAAGACGCTGGAATATTTCAAAAATCTTGTCATAAAAGCGCATGTCAAACCCAATGCCGTTATCGCATACGGAGATTACGCAGTAATCACCTTCGGCTCGCGCAACGATATCCACTTCCTGTATGGCGGAATATTTGGAGAACTTGATCGCGTTATCAATCAAATTGCGCAATGCTATGGCGAGGCCATCCGGGTCCGCCCTGACTCGATAGGAGTCTACTTTAACGGTGAGATGCACATTCTGGAGACTGTCGCGAAACTGGGACAACAGATTGGTAACAAAACTGGAAAGCTCTACAGACATTGTCGACAGTTTTCGCCGTTCGAGTTTGGAATACGCAAGCAAATCTTCGATCAGGCGTGTCATATGCTTTGTTGCCGCCCGAACATTTTGCAAGAAGCTCCGGCCCTCCTCATCCAGACGCTCGTGATAACTTTCCAGTAAAAGACGGCTGTAACCATCTATTCCGCGGAGAGGCGCCTTGAGATCATGTGAAACGGAATAGCAAAAATTTTCCAGTTCCTTGCTCTTTGCCAGGAGCTGAGCAGTACGTTGCTCGACTTTGGACTCGAGATTAATCTTTGCATCTCGCAACGCCTCTTCGGCAACCTTGCGATCAGTAATGTCCTTCATGGTGAGGAACGCCAGCCCCTTGCCGTCGGCATATTGAGAAACCGATCCGCAATAACTGAAAATTCGCGTCCAATCGGTATCCACGCGCCTTACCCGTAGCTCCACATCGTGCAAATGTTCGCCCTGGAGAATCCGGTTCAGAGGCCATTTTTCAAAAGGTAGTATCTCCCCCTCAAGGGTGGCCAGCTCATAGATTTGCCCAAAATTGCGGATATTGAGCTCCACTTGTTCCAAGCCTCTAAAGTCGTGCATCTTTATCGCTGCAGGGTTCCGGTACACCAACTTACCTGAGAAATCGCATACCACGAGACCTTCGCTCATATTCTCCATCACTACCTGGAGCTGTTTTTCGGTTTCACGCCGGACTTTTTCTTCAAGCCTTTGCTCATTTACATCTGTATTGGTGCCGAACCACTGTACTATTCGCCCCTCCGTATCCCTCAATGGTTCGGCCCGAGTCAGAAATATTCGGTAACTTCCATCCGCCCCCCGTAACGGGAACTCCATGTCAAAAGCTTCCCCAGCGGCGACGGCATCGGTCCATTTCCGGATAACTTTCGGGAGCATTTCAGCGTCGTGCAGCTTCTGCCAGCCCCAGCCCAAGACCTCTTCGGGGGTCATACCTGTGTAGTCGTACCAGCGCTGGTTATACCAGGATCTCGACCCATCGGTATTTGCTATCCAGGCGAGCTGAGGGATAGTGTTTGCCAGGGTCCGAAACCGCGTCTCGCTTTCCCGCAGCGCTGCCTCGGCACGACGCCGAATGGTAATATCCAGGGCTATTGCGAGAAACTCCGCGCGTTCCAATCGCTCGAACACCTGCAAATGAACTTCGACTGGATAGATCGTGCCATCGGCGCGCATATGCATGGTTTCGAAAATCAGAACCTCTTTCTCCCCGGCCAGAAGCGCGTCGGTCATCTTCCGGAAGGAGACCTCGTCAAGCTCCCGGTTGATATGCAAGGCCGTCATCGTTCGCAATGCATCCATGCTGTAGCCCAGATTGCGCTGTGCGCACCGATTGACATAATCAAAACGCAGGCTCTCGATATCGAAGAGATAAATCTCGTTCAAGGTCTGCTCAAGAATCGCGGAGAGCCGCGATTGCGCCCCATTGATTTGTTTGAGTTCGTTGTTATCGTGGATCATTTGGAGAATATGCGTACGTAATGATGGCCATAGTCTTTGATGCACTGTTTTCAATTGAAGATATCATTGGAAAAAGTCGAGAAGAGTCTTGGAATTGGCGCTCGACCATAACATGACTATGAAACCTTAAAATGCGAGACGTGGGTAGCTGTAAGATTTTACAGGTTGGCAATCATCTAAATCTCACCCTCAGGAAGAGGGCGCCGGTTTTTAGGCGGAGAAATGCGATAAAAAAGCTGGAACCCTTGGATAGTCCCGGGCGGATGCAACAGCGCTTCTGGAAACTTATTCAGAGATCCCTCCAGACTGATGCCCGAAGGATGGATATGTCCAGCCCATCCTTTTTATTTCGATACATGGCGCCGAACTGCCTGCCACAACCCCTAAAGAACCTCTGAACACATGCTCCACGGAGCGCGTTACTAGTAAAATCAGGATGATCACAAGGTATGCGACGCAGGTCGTAGCTGGGTCTACGATGTCAACGAGTGTACGCGGGGAGCGCCCGATTTTAACCCAGATAATCCGTTACGACGCGAGATGATGGCGAGGCAGGTTGCGAGACAGTTTTGCCGGTTGGGAGAAGTCCATAGCCTGGTCTATGGACGCCGGGCAAGCGGCGAAAATGGCCGCAAACCGACCGCCAGCACTCGCGTAGGCTCGAAGAGCCGCTTAACGGATTATCTGGGTTTAATGCAACCCGACGGGGCGAGGCTTCGGGGCGCGCTGCTTTGTCAGGCTCCTCGCGAAGGTCGCCCCAAAACGTCGCCCAAGGGGCCCGCGAGCCGGATTGGGAAGCGGCGGGGGATGTGGCGACCGCGATTATGGATTAACTGTGCGTGTATCCCGTTGGGGGTCGCATTCCCTTCGTCGTCTTTCGCGCATCCCATCCCGCAAGGCCGTCGTGTCCGAGTGGGATTTATTCAGAGGTTCCCCAAGTAAATCGGGTCTAATTGATAACCAATTTCTAACAAGCAAAGGGCGAGCATCGCCCCGTCGGAGATAAATATGCAAGAACTCAACGCAACCTGGACCGCTCTGAAACTCGGCGGATTTATCATTTTGCCCTTATCTTTGCTGGCAATAATCGCCCTGGCTATCATGCTAGAAAAAGCATTTGTCTATTGGCGCTTTGCCCGCCTGTCGCACGATTTGCTGAACCTCGTCGAAACTTATGGATTTGCATGGGCCGATCTGGAAAAAATACTTTCGGGGCTGGATGAACGGCACTATTACAAGCGGTTCTTTGAAGTAGTCATCAGCAACCGTCATCGGCCCTCATGGTGGACCGAATCTCGCGCCGCGGACGAAGCGCAACTCATCGAAACGTCTCTTGCGCGCAGGCTGTGGGTATTGGAGACGATCGTAACGGCGGCGCCCCTGCTCGGGCTCGTCGGGACTGTTGTCGGAATGATGCGCGCCTTCCAGGTAATCGGCAGCCAGGGCGTTGTCAATCCCACGGCAGTGACCGGAGGCGTGGCTGAAGCGCTTATCGCAACGGTTGTCGGCCTGATAATCGCCCTGGTTGCCCTGTTCGGATTCAATTATTTTTCGCGGCTGCAAGCGCAGACAATGGACGAGATGGAACGGCTCGGAACACGCCTTATCGATCACATCCGTCTTGACCAGGAGGAGGAGCGGTCATGAAGCTGCGTAAAGCCAGGGTTTTCCATAAAGGGAGAATCGAAATCATCCCGATGATCGATGTAATGTTTTTTTTGCTGGCAACATTCATGCTGGCTTCGTTGTCCATGCAGAACCTTGATTCCCTCCAAGTAAACCTGCCTCAGGGCCAGGCTGAGAAGCTCAAGACCAAAGCTCCCGTAACACTCACTTTGACCAGCGACAGCAAAATTTTCGTTAACCGTATACCGGTCACATTGGATACGCTCGCGGAAACACTCAAACCGTTACTTGAGGATTCCGAACAGAAACTGGTTGTGTCGGCCGACAGCGATGCCCCCCAGGGAATAGTCGTGCAGGCCATGCTGAGAGCCCGGTCTGCTGGTGCGCAGCACTTCCTGATTGCGGTGAAGCACGAGTAAACAGCCGTACGTATGCTCAAGTCCAAATCCAGGGAGGTCCAAGTCTGGTGGCCGTTGCCGTTGGCAGCCGTCATCTGGCTGATTATCATTTGGGCATCTGGATTCTTCCTTACCGCTCCAAAAATAGAACCAAACGCCCCACCACCCCCAATCGAGGCCAGCTTTGTCGAACTACCGGAAGAAAAAACCGCACCAAAACCCGCTCCTGCTCCTCAGAAAAGTCAAAAGTTACCTCCAACGCCGAGACCTCAGCCACGTCTGGGCGTAAATGAGCCGAAACCGGCAAAACCCGTGCCCCAAAAAGGTGCTCCGAAGGATGAAACCCCGTCAACGCCTGCACGCACTCCCCTTATAGCGCCGAAAGACCTGACGGCCTATATGAATGAAACCCGTGAGCGCCGGCGGGCGGGAGGAATTTTCGAAGACGAGCCGGCAGAACCAAAAAATGTCGAGCGCGCGCCTTCCGAAGAAGAATTGAGAATGGCCAACGTCAAACGCAATCTCAAGGAGCCCGGGGCGACCGGCATATTCCAGATCACGCGGATAGGAATGCGCTCAGCCCAGTTTTTGTTCCGCGCCTGGAAAACGGACAGCAGCAATCCACGGCGTGAAGTTATTGAAGTCACTGCCGGACCGGATGGTGATATACACCGTGCGATTGTCCGGCGAATGATCGAGCTGATCCGCGAATACCATAAAGGCGATTTCAATTGGGAATCATTCCGGCTCGACCGGGTGGTGGTCCTGTCCGCGCGCCCGGAAGACAGCAGGGGCCTTGAAGACTTTCTGATACGCGAATTTTTTGGGGATAGCGCAGCACCTCTTCCACGTTAAAGGACGCTCGCAGTCTAAACCATGGGTCAGCGGATGTGGTTGGATTGAGCGGTCCAAAAGGGTACCTTAACCACTTTATTTCACAGTGCCCAATGTACACCACCGAACAGAAGGGTGGTTTTTATGTAGGCATCATTTGCACCAAAATAAGAGATTAAGAAAGCTTCTGAGCGAGTCTTTCGCGGAAGATGTGGCCGCGTCAGAGCCCCAAACCGATTTTCTCGAAGTCAGGTTCAGCGAAAGACCGTAAAGATAAATGGACGGAGCCATTATCCGTATCACGATAGATAACCGGAGGTACCTCAAATGTTCAGAAAAATTGTAGCGCTCGCGGCACTCGCAGCGGGTGGAGTCATGCTATCGAAACATTTCCGAAAGTCCCACGGCTCGAAAACGATATCGACTGTTGAAGAGTCAGTGGAAGTCAATGTACCTGTCGGTACTGCATACAATCAATGGACGCAATTCGAGGAGTTTCCCCGATTCATGAAGGATGTTCGGGAAGTGCGGCAGGTCGATCCCACGCATTTACATTGGCGTGCGGTGGTTGGCGGCAAGGAACAGGAATGGGATTCGGAGATCACAGAGCAGATTCCAGACTCCCGGATTGCCTGGCACAGCACCAGCGGTGCAAAAAACGCTGGAGTAGTCACGTTCCACAAAATCTCCGATTCATCAACCCGAGTCATGCTGCAGATGGACTACGAGCCTCGCGACATGGTGGAAGGGGTCGGCGACATATTGGGGATAGTGAAGATGGAGATCCGCAATAACCTCAGGTGTTTCAAGGAATTTCTCGAAGGGCGCGGCAAAGAGACTGGCGCGTGGCGCGGAGCGGTTCCTCAGCAGTAGCAAGCGCAAGAAACGGAACAGGAATTTACAGTGACACCGGCCCTCCCGGACTCCCACTGCTACTATTCCCGCTACTGACTATTCTCGCCGGTTGCAAAGATCTTGTTCTGTTCCGTTATTACGTTGGTGTCGCGTTAGAGTCCTCGGCTCCGCAGGGCATTTTACGGTCGTCCCTGGATAACTGTATGAAAACGAAATCGGGAGTGCGTCCGGCACTCGCGAGGCGAAAACCATGCTGAACGATCCTACGCTGCTTATACTATTGTATTTTATTTTGCCGCTCTGGCTGTTGGCAGGCTGTGCCGATTGGCTCTGCCATCGCGCCTCCCATATCGAGAGGACAACCGGCGCAAAGGAATCCCTCCTTCACCTTCTGATGTTCGCCGAGCTCGGGCTGCCGCTGCTTGCGGCGATTTTTCTGCAGATAAACGCCGGCATAATCGCCATCATGATTGTTGCCTTCTTCATCCACGAAGCCACAGCGCTGTGGGATGTCAGTTACGCCGTAACCGCGAGGGACGTGACTCCGATTGAGCAGCACGTGCACAGCTTTCTGGAGATGATTCCGCTGATGGCAATTCTGTTCGTGGTATCGCGCCATTGGGACCAGTTTCTCGCACTGTTCG
>DATJHX010000164.1:0-7457 GCA_035493655.1 Nitrosospira sp. | reverse complement strand
CCGTCCGAAAAGAAAGAATAAAAACCAGAGAGTAAAAGCAATCAAAGGTCACTTGACGTTGACCTGCAAAGAGGGTGTCAGCTTGGTTTCACTATCCCATTATCTTGTCCTCGGGGCGATTCTGTTCGCCATCAGCATCGTCGGTATTTTCCTCAACAGGAAAAACGTCATCATCCTGTTGATGGCGATCGAACTGATGCTGCTCGCAGTGAACATGAATTTCGTTGCATTCTCGCATTACCTGCAGGATGTATCCGGGCAGATTTTTGTATTTTTCATTCTGACCGTGGCAGCGGCTGAGTCCGCCATTGGCCTGGCGATACTCGTAGTATTGTTTCGCAACCTGCGCACTATCAATGTCGACGATCTGGACAACCTGAAAGGGTAGCGGTAACAGGATCGCGGTAACGAGGGTGAGCAACCTGGCGGCTTGATGGTTGCAGATTTTAAAAAAAGAAAAGCCGGAATTTCATGACTGAGATGCAAAAACTTTATCTGCTGGTGCCGCTGGCGCCCCTTGCGGGTGCGCTCATAGCGGGATTGTTTGGCCGCCTGATCGGACAGGCCTGGAGCCATCGCGTCACCATTGCGTTGATGCTCGTGTGCGTCGCTGGATCCGTCGTTGTTTTCATGGACGTGCTGAAAGGCAATATCTATAACGGCACCGTTTACACCTGGATGACTTCCGGGGATACGCGCTTCGAAGTCGGATTTCTGATCGATCAGCTTACGGCCACGATGATGGTTGTGGTGAGCTTCGTTTCACTGATGGTCCATATCTATACCATCGGCTACATGCAGGGCGATCCCGGTTATCAGCGTTTTTTCAGCTATATCTCGCTTTTCACCTTCTCGATGCTGATGCTGGTGATGTCAAACAACTTCCTTCAGCTTTTCTTTGGCTGGGAGGCGGTAGGGTTGGTTTCCTATTTGCTGATCGGTTTCTGGTACACCCGACCCAGCGCGATTTACGCAAACCTTAAGGCATTCATGGTCAATCGCGTGGGTGATTTCGGTTTCCTTCTCGGTATTGGCCTGGTACTGGCATATTTCGGCACGCTCGATTATGCAGCGGTATTTGCCCAGGCCCCGCAGGCTGCGGCGCAGACCATAGAAATCGTGCCCGGCTCGCCCTGGGAGTTATTATCGGCGGTATGTATCCTCCTGTTTGTCGGTGCGATGGGCAAATCTGCCCAGTTTCCCTTGCATGTATGGCTGCCCGATTCGATGGAGGGGCCGACTCCCATCTCCGCGCTGATTCACGCCGCTACCATGGTGACGGCGGGCATTTTCATGGTTGCGCGCATGTCACCACTGTTCGAACTGAGCGAAACCGCATTGTCCGTGATTCTCGTGATCGGCGGCATCACCACGCTTTTCATGGCGCTGGTGGCTATCGTGCAGAACGATATCAAGCGCGTAGTGGCATATTCGACCTTGTCCCAACTGGGCTACATGTCGATAGCGCTGGGCGCGTCGGCTTATTCGGCCGGCATTTTTCACCTGATGACTCACGCGTTTTTCAAGGCGGTGCTGTTCCTGGGCGCCGGCTCGGTCATTATCGCCATGCACCACGAGCAGGACATGCGGAAGATGGGCGGACTCAAGAAATATATGCCTATCACTTACTGGACCATGTTTATCGCGGCAGTGGCAAGTGCCGGCATTCCCGGTTTTTCCGGTTTCTTTTCCAAGGATGCAATCATCGAGGCGGTACACTTCGCCACCATCCCCGGAGCCGGCTTCGCCTATTTCTGCGCGGTAACCACAGTCTTCGTCACGGCCTTTTACACATTCCGGCTGTTGTTCATGACTTTTCATGGCAAGCCACGAATGGATCATCACACCGAAGAGCATCTGCATGAATCGCCCTGGGTAGTGACCTTGCCGCTCGTCATTCTGGCTACGATTTCCATCGGTGCTGGCTGGGTGATCGAACCCCTGCTGTTCGGAGGTTATTTCGGAAACGCCATACAAATTCTGCCCCAGCACGAGGCCATGGCAAAAATGTCAGCGGAATATCATGGGATAGGCGGGATGATGGCCCATGCGCTCACAACCCTGCCGTTCTGGTTCTCCGTCGTCGGCATTTTCACGGCTTGGTACTTATACATGGTAAGAACCGAATTGCCGGCAAAAATCAGCCAGGCGGCCGGGCCTCTCTATACCTTGCTCGATCGCAAATATTTCATCGATGAATTGTATTCCTGGCTCTTTGCAGGTGGTTCGCGCGCCCTCGGGCGCGGGTTATGGAAATTCGGCGATGTAATCGTCATTGACGGTTTCTTTGTCAATGGCTCGGCGCGCGTGGTAGCCGCAACCGCGCTGCTGATGAAGCGTTTCCAGTCCGGCTACATCTATCACTACGCGTTCACCATGATCGTCGGCGTATTTGTACTGATGAGCGTGTGGCTGTTTGTTTAAGACAACAATAAACCGATGTTATCGACAGTTTCAGTGCTGCGTCCCTGCATGCCCGAAGAATAAAACGGAATGAACATGTTGTTTGGATTTCCTCTATTAAGTCTGATCATCTGGCTGCCTATCATTGCCGGGATAGGTGTATTGGCAACCGGTGGCGACCGCAATGCACAGGCGGCCCGCTGGATTGCCCTTGCCGGATCGGTAGCGGGCTTCCTGGTTGCGATACCGCTCTATACGCGCTTCGATCCACTTACGAACGCCATGCAGTTTATTGAATACAGTCCGTGGATCGAGCACTTCAACATACACTATCATCTGGGCATCGATGGCATTGCCATGCCTCTGATTTTGCTCAATTGCTTTACCACCCCCCTGGTTGTTATCGCCGGGTGGCAAGTGATAAGCAAGCGCGTCTCACAGTATATGGGCGCCTTCCTTATCATGTCCGGAATCGTGAATGGCGTGTTCTCGTCGCTCGACGCGATTCTGTTCTATATATTCTGGGAGGCATCGCTTATTCCGATGTTTCTCATTGTCGGCATCTGGGGCGGGCCCAATCGTGTGTATGCGGCCATCAAGTTTTTCCTGTACACGCTCCTGGGCTCACTGCTCATGCTGATCGCATTCATTTACCTGTATCAGGTTTCCGGCGGCAGTTTTTCCATACTGGATTATCACCGGCTGCCATTGGCGCTCGCTCCGCAAGTACTGATATTTTTCGCCTTCCTGCTGGCGTTTGCGGTAAAGGTGCCGATGTGGCCGGTCCATACCTGGTTGCCCGATGCACACGTGGAAGCGCCCACCGGTGGATCGGTAGTGCTGGCGGCGATTCTGCTGAAGCTTGGAGGCTATGGCTTCCTGCGTTTTTCGCTACCCATCGTGCCGGATGCGAGCCATTATCTTTCCCATATGATGATTGTGCTGTCGCTGATCGCGGTCGTGTACATTGGGTTTGTCGCCCTCGTGCAGGCGGACATGAAGAAGCTCATCGCTTATTCATCGGTATCGCACATGGGTTTTGTCACCCTCGGCTTCTTCCTGTTCAATGCCTATGGAGTGGAAGGCGCGATGGTGCAGATGATTTCCCACGGATTCATCTCCGGCGCGATGTTCCTGTGTGTGGGGGTGATGTATGACAGGCTGCATTCGCGGCAGATTGCCGATTATGGCGGGGTGGCCAATAAGATGCCCGTATTCGCCGCGTTTTTCATGCTGTTTGCCATGGCCAACTCGGGATTGCCGGGCACCAGCGGTTTCGTCGGCGAATTCATCGTCATCATGGCGGCGATCAAGGTGAATTTCTGGTACGCATTTTTTGCCGCCATCACGCTTATTACCGGCGCTGCCTACACACTCTGGATGTACAAGCGCGTGGTGTTTGGCGCGGTGGTTCATCCCGGCGTGGAAGGGATGAACGACATCAATGGGCGCGAGATTACTGTTCTGGCAATCCTCGCGCTGGCGGTGCTGTGGATGGGCCTTTATCCGCTACCGTTGATGGAAGTCATGCACATTACAGTGGACGATTTGCTGACCCATGTCGCGCGCAGCAAATTGTAGCCAAGGAAATTGTAGCGTAAGGAAATTGCAGCTTAAGGCAATTGATAAGATGCAGCGGATGAGATGAGCATGTGTTTGAGGATGAAATGAATTTTTTGCAGCCTGACTTCGCCCCGGCCTACCCGGAAATATTTCTGTTGATCATGGTTTGCGTGGTATTACTGGCCGACCTCGCGTGGGGGAAGGAAAAACCTCATCTTGCCTATCTGCTCGCCCAGTTCGCGCTGCTCGGCTGCGTGCTGATCACATTCGCCACTTCTTCGCCCGGTGTGGTTTACACGTTCTCGGGTATGTTCGTGGACGACGCCTTGGCCGACATACTGAAAATGATGGTATATGTCACGGTATCCGTCGTGTTGGTCTATTCCCGAAGCTATATTTCCGCCCGGGGCATGCTGGGCGGGGAATTCTTCAGTCTGGCCTTGTTTGCAACGCTGGGCATGATGGTCATGATTTCCGCCAGCCATTTTCTGACCCTCTACCTGGGCCTTGAACTTCTGTCGTTGTCACAATACGCAATGGTAGCGCTGCGGCGCAATTCCGGCGATGGCACCGAGGCGGCAATCAAATTTTTTGTCCTTGGCGCGCTGGCTTCAGGCTTCCTGCTTTATGGCATGTCCATGATATACGGCGCTACCGGTTCTCTTAATATCGCGCGCGTAACCGAAGTGATTCAAACCGGTGCGATGAGCCATACGGTATTGGTGGTGGGTGTGGTATTTATCGTTGCCGGCATCAGTTTCAAACTGAGCGCGGCGCCTTTCCATATGTGGGCTCCCGATGTTTATGAGGGAGCGTCCACCGCAGTCGTATTATTTATCGGTTCGGCGCCCAAGCTTGCGGCCTTCGGCTTCATCATGCGCTTACTCGCGGAAGGCCTGGGCGCGATGGTGGCGGACTGGCAGGGCATGCTGATCATTCTGGCGGTCATGTCGATGGTCGTCGGCAATATTGCCGCCATTGCCCAGACCAATATCAAGCGTATGCTGGCATATTCCACCATATCGCACATGGGCTTCGTCCTGCTCGGTGTTATAAGCGGGGACGGGAATGGATACAGCTCATCGATGTTTTACGTAGTGATCTATGTACTGATGACCCTGGGCACTTTCGGGATGATCATGCTTTTATCGCGCGCGGGCTTCGAGGCCGACAAGCTGGAGGATTTCAAGGGACTTAACCGCCGCAATCCATGGTATGCGTTCATCATGCTACTGCTGATGTTTTCCATGGCCGGCATTCCTCCGACAGTTGGAATTTACGCAAAGCTGTCGGTGCTTCAAGCTGTTCTCAACGCGGGGTATATCTGGCTGGCGGTGGCGGCGGTACTGCTGTCCCTCATCGGGGTATTTTATTACCTTCGGATCGTGAAGCTGATGTATTTCGACGAGCCTGAGACCGACGCGCTTATCCTGCCACAGGGCGACGTTAAACTGCTGCTAAGCGCGAACGGTCTCGCGGTGCTTGGGTTCGGCTTTTTCCCCCAGGCGCTCATGGCATGGTGCGCCTACGCCATTCAGCACTCATCCATATAACGCAGTAACTGCCAATGCGCCTATCGTCTCTTGTTCGATGGGTTGGGGTAAAGTAGAAGACGCATGCTTCAAATATTCCAACCTGTAGGCACCGGGCTTACCAACTGCTTTATTCCGTTAGTTTCAGGTATTAGCGGATATCAATAAAAGTATCGGGCAGTAGAGAGAATCGATGGAGTTCCTCTGGAAACTTATTGCCACGTACCGGCCTCAGCAAGCTATCCGCTCACTATGGCCACAGGGGTTACCAAGTGACCAGTACTGGTGACCCGTTTTCCGCCGCACAGCTGATGGGCTACACAGCCACCTTCGTGAGCCTCGGCGCGTACGCCATGCGCGAGGACAAAATGTTGAAGATCGGGGTAGGCCTAGGCTTGGTACTGTGGACCCTACACTACGCAATGCTGTCAGCGTGGACCGCATCCGCGACATGCCTTCTGATTGCGTCTCGTCAAATCCTCGCGTTCATCGCACCTGCAGTGTCTGGAGCCGCGCGGCGCGCCACCACCGCTTCGTACTGCCTAGCGTTCACCGGCATCCTGTGGCAGACCTGGGCGGGCCCAATCTCCCTGCTGCCCTGGATTTCTGCCCTCAACGCCACGTATGCATACTTTTACCTGAGCGGCGCACGTTTACGTGCCCAGGTCATGCTATCCACCGGCTTGTGGCTGTTGAATGCGGTGGTGCTGGGCTCCATGGGCGGGGTGGCAATGAACGCTGCTTCGCTGGGCATCAGCCTGTGGACTATCATGCGGCTGAAGCGCGCCGCAATGGTCCCCTAGTCGGGTGAGCGCCAGCACCAAAGCCAAGAACGACATCCCGTCCTGGGGGGCTGCGGATGACGTCGAATCTTGCTTGGATTTAGGCGTGGAGCAACTGATCGATGCTCGTCTTCGCGCGGCTTTGCGCGTCGATTTTCTTGGTGATGACGGCGCAGGCAGTGCTGTAGCTGCCGTCGGCCGATGGCAGCGTTCCCGCAATTACCACTGAGCCAGCGGGGATGCGGCCGTAGCTGATTTGCTTGGTCTCCCGGTCGAGGATTTTGGTGCTCTGTCCCAGATGCACACCCATCGCAATCACTGAGTTTTCCTCCACGATGACGCCCTCAACCACTGACGACTTGGCGCCGATGAAGCAGTTGTCCTCGATGATGACCGGGTTGGCCTGTAGGGGCTCAAGCACGCCACCAATGCAGACGCCGAGGTCTATATGCACGTTCTTTCCAATCTGGGCGCAGGAACCCACACTAGCCCAGCCGTCGATCATCGTGCCTTCATCCACGTAAGCACCAATATTGACGAAGCTTGGCATCATGACGACGTTAGGAGCTAGAAAGCTTCCATGTCGAGCGACCGCCGGCGGAGTCACGCGTACGCCACCCGCGTGCATGCCATCTTTGTCGAGATTAGTGAACTTGGACGCGACTTTGTCGAAAAAGGCCAGGTCTCCTGCGCACAGCAGCTTGTTGTCGCTCAGACTGAACGATAGTAGCACGGCCTTCTTCACCCACTGGTTGACGGTCCATTCACCTACCCCATGGCGCTCAGCCACGCGAATTCGTCCGCAATTGAGTCCCGAGAGAGTGGCCTCCACTGCAGCACGCACAGCCGGAGAGTGCGAGGTAGTGGGTGCAGCACTCCAGGCATTCTCGACAATGGATTTTAGCTCGTGCAACGACCATCTTTCGACGCCCTCAAGGGACGAGGCGGGCACGTTGTGCATACACGCTCTGGCTTGATGATTGCGGGGAGCAGATTGGGCTACACTTCATTATTGCCTTAATTCGCGCTTGAGAATTTTACCGGTGGCGTTCATCGGTAATTGATCTCTAAATTCGATGTGGCGAGGGTACTTATAGGCCGCCATTTCTTCCTTACACCACGCTATCAGCTCATCTTCGGTAACGTCGCTATTCGTTTTTTTTACGACAAAAGCTTT